>JBGSOU010000532.1:0-2058 GCA_041739025.1 Hyphomonas sp. | reverse complement strand
CGTCTTACTATGCGCTGAAAGACCGGGCCGATCCGAAGCCGGGCGAGAAGCTGCTGGTGCTGGGCGCGGCGGGCGGCGTCGGCATTGCGGCGGTGGAACTCGGCAAGGCGATGGGCCTGAAGGTGATCGCGGCGGCCTCGACGCAGGAGAAGGTCGACTTCTGCCTGTCGAAAGGCGCCGACCTCGGCCTCGTCTACGCCGCAGAGCTCGACCGCGACGGCCAGAAGAAGTTCGCCGACGACATCAAGGCGATCTCCGGCGGCGGCGTGGACATCGTGTATGACGGCGTCGGCGGAAACTATGCCGAGCCGGCCGTGCGCGCGCTGAACTGGGAAGGCCGCTTCCTCGTGATCGGCTTTCCGGCCGGCATTCCGAAACTGCCGCTCAACCTGACGCTTCTGAAAAGCTGCGACGTGCGCGGCGTGTTCTGGGGCGCGGCGGTGGCGCGGGACCCGAAGGCGCATGCGCAGAACGTGAAAGAGCTGTTTGCGCTGTACGGCGAAGGCAAGATCCGCCCGCACGTCTCCAGCACCTATCCGCTCGAACGCGGCGGCGAAGCCATCCGTGAGCTGATGGACCGCAAGGCGACGGGGAAGGTGGTTGTTCTGATCTAGGATGGCGAAAGCGGCGCTTTCGGCAGGGAGGTGATGGCGGCGCTGTCACATCCGCTGAGGGCGGAAGCTGACGCGCTGCGGGTTGTCCTCCTGGCGCAGAAAGCGCCGAAACTGGACGAGTCCGTTAAGTGGAACGCGCCGAGCTATGCGGTGGGCGGCGTGCACTGCGTGACGTTCAATTTCAGCGACCGGACGAGCATCCGCCTGATCTTCCATTGCGACACCGCGCGCAAGGAGACGAAGGGGGCAGCGCCCGCGTTTGAGGACGAGACGTGGCTGCTCGCGTGGCAGTCGGACATCCGCGCGATTGCAGCGCTCCGGACGATGGAAGAGGTCGCGGCGGCGAAGACATTGCTGCCGGGGCTCGTGCGGCGGTGGGTGAGCGAGGTGGTGGAGAGGTGATCTTTTTCTAAATCGTGGCCTATTGGTGAGAGCAAGTCCCTCACCCCCAACCCCCTCTCCCTTCGGGAGAGGGGGCTATCAGAAGGCCCCTTCTCCCTTGGGGAGAAGGGGTTGGGGATGAGGGGCTTGGCCTCGAAGTGCAAGGCTGGACGCAGTTATGTCGCATGAACCACCTCCACACATCCGGCGCGCAAGGCGGCTACGACAGGACGCCAACACGCCCGAGCAGATGGCCTGGTCGGTCCTTCGCGGCCTGCGTGAGTTTGGTTATCCCGTTCGGCGCCAGCATCCGGTTGGGCCGTACACGGTGGATTTTGCGATACCGAAGGCGCGGCTGGTCATCGAGATTGATGGCGGGATTCACAAGCTGGAGGAGGTTCGGCTGCGGGATGTGGAGCGCCAGAAAGGCATTGAGACTCTGGGGTGGCGCGTGATCCGCTTTGACGCTGACACGGCGATGAGCGGTGATCATCTTTGGGCGGCGGTTGCCTAGGTGTTGGAACTCTAACGAGAGCAAGCCCCTCATCTCGGCGATCGGGCAATCGTATACAATTGCCCGCCTTCACGCGCCCTTCTCCCTATGGGAGAAGGGGCGTTCAGGGGTGGCTTTTACGCGCGTTTTGCGTCGTCGACTTCTTCGAAGTCGGCGTCGACGACGCCGTCATCGTCTTTGGCGCCATCGGCTTCGGCGGCGGCGGTGCCAGCGGCGGCGTAGATGGCCTCGCCAAGTTTCATCGCGGCGGTCATCAGGGCCTGGTGCTTGGCCTGGATGTCGGCGGCGTTGTCACCGGCGGCGGCGGTTTTCAGATCGGCGATGGCAGAGGCGATCTCGTCCTTCACCGCGTCCGATACCTTGTCGCCGTGCTCGATGACCTGCTTCTCGGTCTGATGGATCAGCGCCTCGGCATGGTTCTTGGCTTCGACCAGTTCGCGGCGGGCCTTGTCGGCGCCGGCATTGGCTTCGGCTTCGGCCATCATCTTCTTGATGTCGGCTTCGGAGAGGCCGCCATCTGCCTGGATGGTGATCTGCTGTTCCTTGCCG
>JBGSOU010000523.1:0-6034 GCA_041739025.1 Hyphomonas sp. | reverse complement strand
GCCTTCGCCGCCCGGCTGCTTGGTCTGCCGGTGCCGCCGGGGGTCGCGATCGAAGAGGCCGGGCTCAGCGAGATGGCGCTCAGCTTCTACGCCGAGTGCAAGCGTGTCGCGAATGCGCGCGCCAAGGCGGCGCTGGGATGGCGGCCCGTCTACCCGACCTACCGCGAAGGTCTTTCCGCGATCCTGCAGGTGGAAGAGGCCGGCAGGTCAGCTCCGCAATCTCCTTGATTGTTCATGCTTCTGCCAGAATCGCGCCCCGTTGGCGCCGCCCGTATCCTGTGTAAGAGTCAGTCAAGAGTCGGGAGGACTTTTTTCATGTCAGTTTTGGTTCGGGGCCGGTCGCTTGGCCTGCGCGCGTTCGCCGCCGCAGCCTTCTTGTTTGTTGCAGCCTGTGGCGGGTCGCAGACAACGCGTGAACCGGGCGAGGACGCCGACGCGCAAGTGCTCGTCGAGCGGTCCCCGGCCGACGAAGTGGCGGCGCGCAAGCGCGAGGAAGCCCGCCAACGGGCCCGCGACGCGGCCGACACCGAGTTCTCCTATTTCCGCTACCGTATCGACACCTCCACCGAACAGCCCCTCGCGTGCTTCGTTTTCTCGGCGGCGCTCGATCCCAAGACCGATTATTCCCCTTACGTCGAATTCCGCCCTGCCTTCCGGGCTGCCTTGTCGGTTGAGGGCCGCGAACTCTGTGTCGGCGGTCTGAGCTTTGGCACCACCCGGACCGCAACCATCCTGGCCGGCCTTCCGGCGGCCGACGGGCGCACACTGAAACGCGCCGAAACCGTTCCGGTCGATTTTGCCGACCGTCCGCCTTTCGTCGGCTTCAAGGGCACCGGCGTCATCCTCCCGCGCGAGAATGCCGACGGCCTGCCGATCGAAACCGTCAACGTGGATCAGGTCCGCGTCGTTGTCAGCCGCATCAATGACCGCGCGCTGGTGTTCAAGAACATCAATGCCGGCACGACCACCGGTCAGGGCCAATGGTCCTGGATGTGGGGTCCGGATTCCCCGGAAGATGTCGCTGAGGAACTCTTCACCGGCACGATGAATGTCGCCAACACCGCCAACGCGCCCGTCATCACGGTCTTTCCACTTCAGGATGTTGTCGGCCCGATGAAACCCGGGGCCTATTTCGTCAGCGTCACCGACGCGGCCGAACTCGGCGACAATGAAGGCCCTGCGGCCTCGTCCGGCCGCTGGATCCTGCTCACAGACCTCGCGTTGACTGCCTATCGCGGTGAAAATGGACTGGATGTCACGCTGCGCTCGCTGAAGGACGGCAAGATCGTCAAGGGCGCGACCGTTCAGCTCCTTGCCGCCAACAACACGGTGCTGGCCGAATCCAAGCCGAACGAACAGGGGCGCGTCACCTTCGACGCCCCGCTGATGAACGGGCAGGGCAACATGACGCCCCGCCTCGTGCTGGCGACCGCCGCCAATGGCGAACTCGCAGCGCTGGATCTTGCCCGCGCGCCGGTGGACCTGTCGGAAGACGAAGTCGGCGGCCGCCGCACACCCGGCCCGGTCGATGCTTACATCTATACGGATCGCGGCATTTATCGTCCGGGTGAAAGCGTTGAGCTGACGGCGATGTTGCGCGACCGTGCCGGCCGTCAGGTCTCGGGCCGCAATGGTCACATGGTCATCTACCGCCCGAACGGTCTTGTGGCATCGAAAACCCGTTTCACCGATCCCAAGCCGGGCGCAGTCCTGCAAACCTTTGCCCTGCCGCGCGGGGCCTCGCGCGGTGAATGGCGAGCCATCATCGAGATTGACGGTGTGACAGCGCCCGCCGGTGAAGTGCGGTTCACGGTCGAGGATTTCGTGTCGCAACGCATCGCGGTGGACATCACCGCTGACGAAGTGCGTCCCCTGAAAGCCGGGGGTGTGCGCGATGTCGAGATTGCCTCGCGGTTCCTGTATGGCGCTCCCGGGGCCGGCCTGACTGTGAAAGCCGAAGCCCGTCTGGAGGCGGACCCCTCGCCGTTCAAGGCGTACAAGGGGTTTTCCTATGGCCGCCATGACCAGACCTTCGAGGAGCAGATCCTCGAGTTCGACGACACGACGACGGACGGCGAAGGCAAGGCGGTTGTCCGCCTTTCGCCCGGAACGGCGGGGTCGAATTCCGGTCTGCCGCTTCGCCTCAACACGGTGGTCAGCGTTCTGGAACCCGGAGGGCGCGCCGTCGCCGAAAGCGTGCGCGTGCCGTACCGGCCCGAAGCGCTGTATGTCGGCATCAAGCCGTCCTTTGAATCGAGTGTCGAGGAAGGCGGCGAAGCCAAATTCGAGGTCGTTGCCATCAACGCCGAGGGCGCAGCCGTGGCCCAGCGCCTGAGCTGGAAAGTGCTCGCCATTGACTATCACTATGACTGGTACCGCGACGGCGAACAGTGGACCTGGCGCCGGTCCCGCACGGTGACGAAAGTCAATGAAGGCGTGCTCAACACGCCGGCCGGAGGCGCCGGCGAGATCAAGGCGCCTGGCCTCGACTGGGGCAGCCATGAACTTGTCGTCGAAGGGCAGGGCGCGCTCGCCAATGTTGGCGCCAGCACCTCCTTCTATGTCGGTTGGGGCGGCTGGACGAGCGAGGACGGAACCGAAGCGCCAGACCGCGTGAAGGTCATCGCCGCCGAAAAATCCCCGAAGGCGGGTCAAACCGCCGAGCTGACCATCGTGCCGCCGTATGACGGCCAGGCCCAGGTCGTGGTCGCAACCGACCGTGTGCTGACGGTCCAGAACATCGCCGTTGCCGCGAAAGGCACCAAGATCACCCTTCCGGTGACCGCCGAATGGGGCGAAGGCGCCTATGTGATGGTCACCGTGTATTCCGGCCGCGATCCTGTTCTGCGGGCAAAGCCGCGCCGCGCCGTCGGCGTTGCACATGTGCCGGTCGACATGGCGTCGCGCACCTTCAAGGTCTCGATGAACGCGCCGGACATCGCCCGCCCGCGCACCGAGCAATCGGTCGAGGTGAAGATCGAAGGCGGCCCGAAAGAGCCGGTCTTCCTGACACTCGCCGCCGTCGATGAAGGCATCCTGCAACTGACCAAGTTCAAGTCGCCGGATCCGGTCGCCCATTACTTTGGCCGCAAGGCGCTCGGCGTCGAGCTGCACGATGACTATGGCCGCCTGCTGGATCCCAACATGGGCTTGCCGGCTGAAGTCCGCGTCGGCGGCGACCAGCTCGGCGGGGAAGGCCTTACGGTGGTGCCCACCAAGTCGGTTGTGATCTTCTCGGGCCTCGTCGAGGTCGGCCGCAATGGCAAGGCGAAGATCCCGCTCAACCTGCCGGAATTCAACGGCGAACTGCGCCTCATGGCGGTTGCCTGGTCGCAGACCGGTCTTGGCTCGGCAGAGCAGAAAATGAAGGTGCGCGACCGCGCGCCGTCTGACCTCGTGATGCCGCGCTTCCTGGCGCCCGGGGATGACGCGGTGATCACCGCGTCGATCGACAACGTCGAACTTGCCGCCGGCCAGTTCACGGCGAAGGTTGCGGGCGGTCAGCAGGTCAGCGTGGCCGAAGCGCAGATGACCCGCACCCTCCGGCAAGGTCAGCGTGCGGACATACCGGTGCGCGTCTCCGCCCGGAGCGAAGGCATCTCGCCGCTGCGTCTCGAAGTCTCGGGCCCCGACAAGTATTCCGTCACCCGCAGCTACGAGATCCAGACCCGCTCACCCTACCTTCCCGAATCCCGCGCCACGACGCAGCTGATGCGTCCGGGCGAGGCGTTCACCGTCGCGAAGGATGTGTTGAAAGGTTACGTGCCCGGATCGGTCGATGTGGCCGTCGGTTTCTCGCCGATCCCGGTTGACCCCGCCACGCTCTATGCCTCGCTGGACCGGTACCCCTATGGCTGCACCGAGCAGCTCACCAGCCGCGCCCTGCCGCTCGTCTATGCCGAACAGCTGGTCGCGATGGGGGCCAAGGGGTCGCGTGACAATGCCCGCGACAAGGTTCAGGTCGCGCTCAACACCATCCTCAACCGTCAGGGGGCGAACGGTGCGTTCGGGCTTTGGCGGGAAGGTGACGGCTATGCCACCCCCTGGCTCGGGGCCTATGCCACCGACTTCGTCTACCGCGCCAAGCAGGCCGGCTATTCTGTTCCGGAGGAAGCGCTGACGCGGGCTTATGGCGCGCTGCGCAGTGTGGCCAGCGGCGATGCCTGGCGTGTGTATGGCTATGACACCGACGTCTATGAAGGCCCGTACTCGTCCGACACCCAGACGCAGATGATGTACCGCTCGTCGGCCTATGCGCTCTATGTGCTGGCCAAGGCCGGCCAGGCGGACATCTCCCGCCTGCGCTACATGCACGACCGGGAACTCGACAGCATCGACAGCCCGCTTGCCCGGGCCCATATCGGCGCGGGCCTCGCGTTCCTCGGTGACCGCGCGCGAGCCGCCTCGGCCTTCAAGTCGGCGGAAGCCAAGCTCGGCTATCGCAACACCGGCGACTATTACCAGACGCCGCTCCGCGATCTTGCGGGCATCCTCGCCCTCGCGGCCGAGGCGCAGCTGCCGGAAACGGTGGCGCGTCTGGCCACCCGCCTTGGCAAGGATGTGCCGGACGCCTCCGACCTGACCACCCAGGAGAAGTCCTACATGCTGCAGGCCGTCAACGCCCTGACCCAGGGCGAAGACACGCTTCAGATGGGTGTCACGGGCCTCGGAACCGGCAAGGACAACCAGCGCCAGTACATGCTGAGCGAAGCCGAGGCCGCGAGCGGCGTCAGCTTCAAGCTCAACGCCAAGTCGCCGGTCTTCCGCACGGTTCTGGTCACCGGCGCGCCGGCTTCGGCCCCGCCAGCGGCATCGTCGAAGCTGAAAGCCGAGAAGACGTTCTACACGATGACCGGCGCGCCCGTGAAACTCGACCAGGTGCGCCAGGGGGACAAGTTCGTCGTCGGCCTCACGGTCACGCCGGAGGAGAAGCGCCTCAACCCGGTGATCGTGGCGGACCTGTTGCCAGCCGGTTTCGAGATCGAGACGATCCTGCGGGTCGCTGATGCCCGCGTCGTGGAGTATGACTGGTCGACCGGAACGGACCAGATCCGGGCCGGGGCCTTCGACTTCCTCGGCGAGATCACGCAGGCTCAGACCGCCCAGGCCCAGGACGACCGGTTTGTGGCTGCCGTGAACGTCTACGACAAGCCGGTCACGCTGGCCTATGTCGTGCGCGCGGTCACACCTGGCTCCTTCGCCATGCCCGGTGTGGTGGCGGAAGACATGTACCGGCCGGACGTCTTCGGACGGTCAGAGCCGGGCCGCGTGACGGTGCTTGCCGCGCAGGGCACTGCCGGCGGCAAATAGGAAGCAGGGGAGCGCAAGCGTGCGTCTGGCCGGATATGGGGCCAAATCCTGGGCCAGGCTCAAGTCCGTCGCCGGATCTGCAGCCTGGCCGCGCCGTCTCGTGGCAGGTCTGGTGGCCAGCCTTGCGGTGGTGTTGCTGCTCGATGCGCTCTTCCCGCCGCCGCTGAGCCGGGCGCACGTGAACTCCGTTCTGGTCACCGACCGGCACGGAAAGCCGCTCCGGGCTTTTTCGGCGCCGGACGGGCGCTGGCGCTTTGCGGTCCGTCTTGAAGACATTGATCCCGCCTTCATCGACGCGCTCGTGCGGGTCGAGGACAAGCGCTTCTGGTCGCATCACGGGACAGACTGGCTGGGCATGGTGCGCGCCGCCGCCGGCAGCGCCGCCGCGGGCCAGATTGTTTCCGGTGGATCCACCATCACGATGCAGACGGCGCGCATGCTGGAGCCGCGCGCCCGCAATGTCGGCTCGAAACTCATTGAGATATGGCGCGCCAACCAGCTGGAGCGGCGGTTCACCAAGGACGAGATTCTCGAACTCTACCTTACCCTCACGCCCTATGGCGGCAATCTCGAAGGCGTGCGCGCCGCCAGCTGGAGCTATTTCGGCCATGAGGCAGACCGTCTGTCCTCGGATGAAATCGCGCTGCTGATCGCCCTGCCGCAATCGCCTGAGGTGCGCCGCCCGGACCGCCGCCCCGAACAGGCGAAGCGGGCGCGCGACGGC
>JBGSOU010000505.1:0-3146 GCA_041739025.1 Hyphomonas sp. | reverse complement strand
CCGGCCAGCACGATCCGGTCGAACGGTGCCTGTCCGGGCCAACCGGGCAAACCGTCCCCGTGCTCCACGGTCACATTCTCGATACCCAGCCGGTCCAGCCGGGCCTGGCCTTCGCGCACCAGCTGCCCATAGCGTTCCAGTGCGTAGACTTGGCTCGCCAGCCTTGCCGCGACGGCGCTCATGTACCCCGACCCGAAGCCGATCAGCAGCACGCGCGCGCGGCCATCTTCCGGCAATGACAGCGCCTGCAGCAGATGCCCCGTCGCCGCCGGCCGCAGGATCACCTGCCCGCACGGAATGGGCATCACCGCATCCTCGAAGGCGAGCGCGGCCAGCGCCGCATCATCGACAAAGGCCGCCCGGTCTACCGCCTCCATCGCCGTCAGCACGCGCGCATCTGTCACCCCCTCCTGACGGAGGTGCAGCAGCAGCCGCGCCGCGCGGAACGGGTCTGCGGTCAATCCTTCCATGAGGTCTGCAGCGTCCGGAGGAAAGACTCGTGCGTCAGGTCCACATGCAGCGGCGAGACCGAGACGTAGCCTTCATAGATTGCGCGCAGGTCTGTGCCTTCATCCGGCCGCGACAGTTTTCCGCGATAGCCGATCCAGTAATAGTCATTGCCGCGCAGGTCTTCGCGCCTGTCCGTATGGATGATCGTTTCGTCCCGGAAGCCTTGCCGGGTCATCTGGACGCCGCGCACGTCCTCCGGCTCGACGTCCGGGAAGTTGACGTTGATCACCACATCTTTCGGCCAACCCATGTCGAGCAGCGGGCGCAACGTGCGCGCGCCCCAGGCTTTTGCCGTCTCCCAGGGCAACGAGCCCCGGTCGCGGAAATTCTGCGCCTGGCTGAGCGCGATGGATGGCACGCCCATCTGCATGCCGAACATCGCGGCAGCGACAGTGCCGGAAAAGCTTGTGTCCTCGGCAATGTTCTGGCCCCGGTTGACGCCCGACAGCACAAGGTCCGGCGGCTCGGGCATCAGGTCCTTGTAGGCGAGCAGCACGGCGTCTGACGGCGTGCCTGCAATCGCCCAGGCCTTGGCCCCGACCTTCCGTACACGCACCGGCTGCGTCAGCGAAATGGCACGGCCCTTGCCGGACTGCTCCTCTTCGGGCGCAGCGATCCAGATGTCGTCGGACAGCTGCTTGGCGATCTCTTCAAGCACCGCCAGGCCGGGGGCATTGATGCCGTCATCATTGGTGAGGAGGATTCTCATGATCTCTATCTTTCCTGACCTCGCGGCTCCTTCAGAACCCCTCTCCCGAAGGGAGAGGGGTAGGGGTGAGGGACTTGAGGCTGAATTCTGCTTCTAGCCCCTCATCCCCCGCCCTTCTCCCCATGGGAGAGGGGCGTCAGCTCAATTTACAACCTCAACCCCGCCCATATACGACCGCAACGCCTCCGGCACCGTGATCGATCCATCCGCGTTCTGATAATTCTCCAGCACTGCGACCAGCGTGCGGCCGACGGCCAGGCCTGAGCCGTTCAGTGTGTGCACGAAGTCCGGCTTGGACTTCGCGTCGGCGCGGTAGCGGGCATCCATGCGGCGGGCCTGGAAATCTCCGCAATAGGAGCAGGACGAGATTTCGCGGTAGGTGTTCTGCGACGGCAGCCAGACTTCGAGGTCATACGTCTTGCGCGCGCCTGCCCCCATGTCGCCGGTGCAGAGCAGCATGCGGCGGAACGGCAGATCGAGGCGCTTCAGCACTTCTTCGGCGCAGCCGGTCATCCGCTCCAGTTCCTTCAGCCCCTCTTCCTCATTCGCGACGATGGAGACGAGTTCGACCTTGTAGAACTGGTGCTGCCGGATCATGCCCTTGGTATCGCGCCCGGCGCTGCCCGCTTCGGACCGGAAGCAGGGTGTGTGCGCGGTGAAGCGCAACGGCAGCTGCGCCGCCTCGAGGATCTGTTCACGGACGAGATTGGTGAGCGGGACTTCGGAGGTGGGGATAAGGAAATGCTCAAGCGTGGTGCGAAACAAGTCTTCAGCAAACTTCGGCAGCTGCCCCGTGCCGACCAGTGCCTGATCGCGCACCAGAAGGGGAACACTCGTCTCCTGATAGCCATGCTCCGTGGTCTGAATATCCAGCATGAAGTTCGCGAGCGCGCGCTCCATTCGGGCGAGCTGTCCGCGCAGCGCCACGAAGCGCGCGCCGCTCATGCGGGCAGCGGCTTCGAAGTCCATCATGGAGAACCCGCTCGGCACTTTCAGCGCTTCGCCCAGGTCCGCATGGTCCTTCGGCGCGTTGATCAGCTTCGGCGTGCCCCATTTGTGCTGTTCCACGTTGCCATGCTCGTCACCGCCTTGCGGCACTTCGTCGAGCGGCAGGTTCGGCAGGCCCATCAGGATCTCGTCGAGCGCCTTGCGGGTGCGGTCTTCCTCTTCACCCGCCGCTTCGATCGCCGCCTTGGCCTCTGCCACCAGCGCCATCAGGCGCGCGGCTTCTGCCTCGTCCTTCTTCGCCTTGGCCTGGCCGATCAGCTTGGACGTGTCATTGCGCGCCTTCTCGGCGTCCTGCTTGGCGGTCGCCGCCGCGCGCCAGGTCTTGTCCAGGTCGAGGATTTTCGAGACCGTTTCATCCCCCAGCCCGGCCTTGCGGCGGTTCCAGGCGCGGATGAAGGTTTCAGGGGTCTCGCGGATCGCGCGGATATCGAACATGGGGTCAGTCTCGCTGGGTCGGAAGGGTCGCGACAGGCTCTAATCTGCGCCGCCCCCTCCTGTCCACACGGAGAGACGCGCCATCAGGCCGGTGAGGACAGCCCCGAGCGGACAATCGTCAGGTCTTCGTCATGGTGCACATTGTCGGGCGCGGGTTCGGATGGACCGGCACGCGCGGGCCGGGGGGCCTCGTTCGGCTCCCGGTAGAGCACCTCGACCCGGCCCTGCCCCAGCGTTTTCACCTCGATCTCGGGATGGATCACCGACAGCCGGCGCATCATCGCCGCGAAGTTCTTGTGCCCGAGCCAGGGGCGGATGCCATTCTGGTAGGCGGGCGTGAATTCCGGGATCGCGGTCAGCGTGCGCACGATCTTGGATTTCGACAGCAGCTGGTCGGGCATCCGCTCGCCCAGCGCCTTGATCATGTCGGCTGCCCGCAGCAGTTCCGGCGCAAGGGTCGAACCGGCCGCCTCGCCGGTCGTCA
>JBGSOU010000497.1:0-3172 GCA_041739025.1 Hyphomonas sp. | reverse complement strand
CCGATGGCGCAGCCACCCGGCAGCGATACGGTAGCGTGGCCGGAGCGGGCGACCAGCGGGCCCAGCACATTGAAGCTCGCCCGCATCTTCCGCACCTGTTCATAAGGCGCGATGGTGGATTTGAGCTCCGCCGCGTTGAGGTGGCAGGTCGCCGAGCCCTTGGGCCAGTAGACCTCCACGCCCAGGGTCTCGAGGAGTTGCGCCAGGAAGCGCGTATCCGCGAGGTTCGGCATGTTGGTGAGTTCCACCGGCTGATCGGTCAGCAGGCAGGTGACCATGAGCTTCAGCGCCGAGTTCTTGGCGCCGGAGACGGAAATGTGGCCGTTGAGCAGGGTGCCGCCCGTGATGTGAAGTCTGTCCATGGCCGCGAGATATACTGTGCTTCGCGGCTTTGTCAGGGCCGGAATGTGCGTCTCTTCAGGATTTAAGCTGAAGCGGCAGCCGGGCGAGGCCGCGCGTGCCGAACCGCTTGCCCCAGGGCAGCGCCATCGGGTCACCGTCAATCTCCAGTCCCGGCCAGCGCGCCAAGAGCTGCTGCAGGGCAATCTCGCATTCGGCCTTGGCCAGGTGCAGCCCGAGGCAGAGATGCGGCCCCCAGCCCCAGCCGAGATGCCGGTTCGGCCGCCGGGTCAGGTCGAGCGTCAGCGGATCGGCGAATACGGCCGGATCAAGGTTGCCCGCCGCCAGTAACGTCATGACCGGCTTGCCGCGCCTGATTTCGGCGCCGAGGAAGGTGGTGTCCTGGCGCGCATAGCGCGGTTTGGTCATCTGGACCGGGCTGCAATAGCGCATCAACTCGTCCACCGCGACGGCGCGCGCCTCGTCGTCCATTGCCGCCACCTGATCGCGCGCGCCGGGCGTCGTCAGCAGCGTCCAGACGCCGGAAGAGATGAGATGCGTGGTGGTCTCGTGCCCGGCAGCGAACAGCACGAACACCATCGCCATCAGTTCGTCCTCGCTGAGCCGGCCCTCTTCCGATTCGGCGTGCACCAGCTCGGAGATCAGGCCCGGCCGAGGCGCGATGCGCACCGCGTCGAACTCCGCCCGGAACAGGCGCTGCACCCGGCCGGTCTTCAACAGGGCCTGCAGCATGGCCAGCCCACTGCCCGAGGTGAAGCCGTTGAATGCGCCGATCAGCTCCTGCCGGCGCCCGGGCGAAACGCCGAGCAGGTCGCAGATCACTTCCAGCGGCAGCGGCCGGCAGAGACCGCTGACGAGGTCGGTATTGCCCTCGGCTGTCATCGTATCGAGTAGCGCCGCGCATCGCGCCGCAATCGACGGCCGCAGCCGGTCGATCGACGTGCGCCGGAACGGTGCGTCCGACAGGCGCCTGAGGCGTGTGTGGTCCGGCTCGTCCAGCGTCAGAAGGTTCTCGGCGAGCACCTTCAGGGACTTTGGCAGGAAACTCATCCCGAACGGCGACTTGTGCCCGGCATTGCGCGCATCGACGGCAAACCGGCCCGAGTCCTTGAGGAATTCGGTGATCCCGGCATGGCTCAGAATCAGCGTCACCCGGCCGACGATCAGTGCATTGGTTTCGCCAACAGGCCCCTCCGCCAGCGCCTTCGCCAGATCGGCATGCGGGGCGCGGTGATAGGCCTGTCCCGAGAGCTTCAGCAACGTCATGTCATCCACCCGGTGTGCTGCAGATGACGGGATGCCCCGTTTCGCATATGGTCGGCAATAAGGATGTGGGCCAACACCCGATGCATACCGTCGATGCCATTCACGCACGCCGCTCGATCCGGGCCTACCAGCCCCGCCCGGTCGACCGGATTGTCATTGAGGAAATCCTGTGGGACGCGGCGCAGGCGCCGGCCCTGCCGCCGGGCAGAGAGACACCGTTCACGTTCATCGTGGTCGATGGCAGCGACCGCGTCGCCCTGCTTGGATCCGAGGCGCTGGACTTTGCCCGCGCCCATAGCGCTCCGGACACAGCCCAGGACTGGCTGGACCTTGATGCGTTTTCGGTCTTCTTCAATGCGCCGGTCGTCATCGTGATCTGCGCTGAAGCCGACGCTTTCGGCTACGCCCAACAGAATTGCACCCGCGCCGGCCAGAACCTGATGTTGTCGGCTGAAGCCCGCGGCCTCGGCACCTGCTGGGTCGGATCGGCCCTGCCCTGGCTTTGCGACGCAGCGGCAAAGGCCGAACTGGCGATTCCGGAGGAGCTGACACCGTTTGCCGCATTCACCCTTGGCCACCCCCAGGGGATGCCCGCCGGCAAGCCGCGCGAACGCCCGCCGATCATCTGGCCGCCCTAGGATTTGTCCGTATTTGCAGGCGATTCCGGCGCGTCGGGGTCCTTGCGCGCCGCCGCTTTCCGGCGCTTCAGATTGGCCCTCAGGGCCTCGGCCCGGCGGGCCGCGCGCTCAGCTTGTTCAGAGGTTGGAGGCTTCTGGCTCATAATCAGCGGCAAAACGGTCTTTTCACAATGGAAGGCTTAGGCTAAAGCCCCCGAACCGAACCGGCAATGCCGCCTTAGCTCAGGGGTAGAGCGCATCATTGGTAATGATGAGGTCGACAGTTCAATTCTGTCAGGTGGCACCATCCGGCTCCGGTTTCGCGTAACCGCCCCCTACGCCCGCACCAGCCCCGCCATTGGTCTCAATCCGCCTGCATCCGGAAACACTGTCCGGCTCAGGACGTCGTGGCCCAGCCCCCAATGATCCTGCAACACCGCCATGAACACGGCCCTGAGGTCGTTTGCCGGGGCAAGGTCGCGCCCTTCGTACAAGGCCTTCGGGGCGAGGCCCGGCCAGTCGCCGGCAAACCTGCCGCCCTCGACGCTGCCGCCCAGCAGGAAGGCCGTGCTGCCGGTGCCGTGATCCGTGCCGCCCGTGCCATTCTCCGCGACCGTCCGGCCAAACTCCGTGACCACCGAGACGACCGTGTTCTGCCAATGCGGGCCGAGACTGTCCTTCAAGGCACGCAGGGCGGCGTCCAGTCCGGCCAGCCGGAGCGCCAGCTGGCCGTTCGCGGCGCCCTGGTTGGCGTGCGTATCCCATCCGTCGAATGAAAGCACGGCGGCGGCTGGTCCGCCGTCTGCCGACATGAGCCGGCCCGCCGCTTCGGCCAGCGCCTTGTAAGCGCCCGGCCCGGCACGCCCCCCCTTGCCGCCCATGCTGTCCATGCCCGAAGCGCTGGCGATGGCATTCGTTTCGATCGCCGA
>JBGSOU010000464.1:0-5472 GCA_041739025.1 Hyphomonas sp. | reverse complement strand
AGCGCCCAGCAGCACGACGACCAGCGTCTGCAGCGTCACCGGCACCGGCACCATCGGCAGCGACACGTAGGACGACATGGTCAGCGCCGCGATGCCGCACACCCCGATCAGGACAGGACGCAGCAGCGGATGAGCGGCGGGGCGGGCGATGGACTTGGTCATGGGAGGGGCCTCGGGATCTGTTTCGCGGCCACTTTTGTGCGGTGCACACGCACGGGTCAAGCCGAAAGCAGACCTGCGCCGCTCCGCCCCGATGACACCGGCGCGCAGCGAGGGCATAAGGGCGCATGACCCAAGTCTTTGATCTCATCCTGCGCGGCGGAACCGTCGTCACCCCCGGCGGCCAGACGCAAACCGATATCGGCATCATCGGCGAACGCATCGCCCGGATCGGCGACCTTGCCCATGCTGCGGCTGGCGAAATCTACGGCGCGAGCGGCCTCCACATCCTGCCGGGCGTCATCGACACCCAGGTCCACTTCCGTGAACCCGGCCTGGAATACAAGGCGGACCTCGAAACCGAAGCCCGCTCTGCCGCGCTCGGCGGCGTGGTCGCCGTGTTCGAGATGCCCAACACCAATCCGTCGACGATCACGCCGGACCTGCTGGCCGACAAGCTTGCCCGCGCCAAGGGCCGCATGGACATCGACCACGCCTTCTATGCCGGCGCGACCCATACCAACACGGACCTGCTGCCCGAGATGGAACGCATGACCGGCTGCTGCGGCGTCAAGGTCTTCATGGGCGCCTCGACCGGTGACCTCCTGGTGCACGACGATGCCGGCGTCGAAGCAGTCATCAAGGCCATCAAGCGCCGGGCCGCCTTCCATTCCGAGGACGAATACCGCCTCACCGAACGCCGCCCGCTGGCCCGCACCGGCGACTGGACCAGTCACCCTGACGTGCGCGACGTGGAAAGCGCGGTGATGTCCACGAAGCGCCTCCTACGCATCGCCCGGGCCGCTGGCAAACGCATCCACGTGCTGCACATCTCCACCGCTGAGGAACTCGAGATCCTGCGCGACGCGAAGGATGTCGCGTCCGTCGAATGCCTGCCGCAGCACCTGACCCTCGCGGCACCGGAATGCTATGAGCGCCTCAAGGGCTATGCCCAGATGAACCCGCCCATCCGCGAGGCCCGCCACCGCGAGGCGCTCTGGCGCGCGGTGAACGCCGGCATCATCGACGTGATGGGCTCCGACCACGCGCCGCACACGAAAGAAGAGAAGGCGCGGCCCTATCCGGCCTCGCCCTCCGGCATGCCCGGCGTGCAGACGATGGTGCCGATCATGCTGACCCATGTGAATGACGGAAAGCTCAGCCTGCAGAGGTTTGTCGAGCTGACTTCAGCGGGTCCGCAGCGCGTCTTCGGTCTCGCCGACAAGGGCCGCATCGCCGAAGGCTACCATGCCGACTTCACGGTGGTGGACCTGAAGCGCAAGCAGACAATCACTGCCGACTGGTCGAAATCCAAATGCGGCTGGACCCCGTTCGACGGATTTGAAGCAACCGGCTGGCCGGTGGCGACGATCATTCGCGGCGGCTTCGTGATGCGCGACGGCGAGATTGCCACCAAGGGCGGCGGTAAGCCGGTCCGCTTCAATGAAACGCTGGAGCCTGCGGGTTGAGCAGGGCTGTTGGCGAAACGAAGCCCCTCGGCCTCCGGCGCCTGCTGATCTGGCTCTACGAGGGGGTCGGCCGCGGACCGGTCGCGTTCCGCTGGACGGTGCTCGTCTTCGATGTGCTGACGATCAGCTATTTCCTTGTCTCGCCTTTTCTCGAGCGCGACGGTGTTCACCATTGGCTCGACTACGTCATCGGATCCGTCATCGCGCTCGACCTCGCGGCACGCTTCTACATCGCCCCCACCAAGAAACGCTTTTTCACCCGCTTCATGAACATTGCGGACCTGATTGTCGTCTTCTCGATGCTCGCGCCGCTGATCTCGCAGAACTTTGCCTTTCTGCGGGTCATCCGGGCCCTGCGCGTGGCGCGCGCGGTCAGCATCCTCGATACGCGCAGCCCGCTGGCGCGCTACCTTCAGCTCCACCGTGTGCTGATCGAGCGGGCGGTCAATCTCGTCGTCTTCCTGTTCATCATGTCCGCGCTGGTCTACGCCACGCAGGTGCGCCGGGCTGGCTCGGACGTGCACAACTATCTCGACGCCTTCTATTTCACCGTTACCAGCCTGACGACGACGGGCTATGGCGACATTCAACTCGTCGGCTGGACCGGGCGCGTGCTGCCGATCATCATCATGCTGCTCGGCGTCACACTCTTCCTGCGGCTCCTGCGCGCGCTGGTGACCCCCAACGAACGCGTTGAAGTCGAATGCACCCATTGCGGCCTGACGCGCCATGACCGCGACGCGGTGCACTGCAAGCACTGCGGCGAAGTCGTCTATATCGAGAATGAAGGCTTCGACACCTGACGGCAGGTTTGACCGCCTCTGCCAACAGAAGTATGATAAATTCATACTCTTTTCCGGAGCCCGCCATGACCGTCCGCATGACCATCTCGATGCCCGACGCCCTCGCCGAAATGGTCGAGCGCCTGGTGGCCGAAGGCAAGTATGCGTCCCACAGCGACGTCATCCGTGACGGCCTGAGGGCGCTCGAGGCCCGCAAGGAAGAGCATGAGGCCCGCATCGCAGCCATCCGCGAAGACCTTCAAGAGCGTCTGAAGGGTCCATTCGTCAGTGTGGACGAGGGAACGCAACTGCTCGCGCAGTGGCGGGCCGAACGCCAGGCTGCAAGGGACGCTGCCGAATGAACCCCTTCGAGGTTCGGGAAAGCCTCGCTTACCTGCGCGACCTTGAACGGATCGAACTTCATCTTCTCAGGACGTCAGGCGATACAACGGGTGCTGAGCGGCGCATTGCTGACATGCGGGCTGCAACCCTCAGGCTTGCGCAATTTCCAAGACTGGCACCAGAACGAACGGGCCTGGGCGCGGGCATTCGTCTGCTCACCACGGGAGAGAAATCCATTGCCATCTACCTTGCGCAGGAAGAAGCGAGAATTGTCTTGATGCTCCGTGCGTTTTACGGCGGCGAAGATTATGAAGCGCTATTGCGCGCGGAGGGCGACACCAAATGACCACCACCCACATCCCGTTCCGCGAGGTTCCCTACCTGCCGCTCAAGGTCAATCTCGACCGGCGCCCGGACGGCACGATCTATCTTGCAAACGGGCAGCCGCTCAAAGCCCATCCCCCGCACATGCTGGCGCCGCTGGTGAAGTGGGCGGCGGAGCGTCCCGGCCAAGTCTGGCTGGCTGAGCGCTGGCCGGACGACCCGTCGCAGCCCGGCTGGCGGGAAGTGACGTATACGGAGGGTCTCGCCGAAGTGAAACGCCTCGCTGCCGCTTTCCTCAGCGAGGGCGCCGGGCCGGACGCGCCGCTGATGATCCTGTCGAAGAATTCGATCGACAATGCGCTCCTGATGTATGCCGCCATGTGGGTCAGCAGCCCGGTCGTCCCGGTCACGCCCGCCTACGCGCTCCTCAGCCAGGATCTCGTGCGCCTCAACTATATCGACCGGCTCACCCAGCCGAAATTCATCTATGTGGAAGACGGCGCCGAATACCAGCGCGCGCTGAACGGCATGGAACTCGGCGACCGGCTCGTCATCTATTCCCGCAACGCGCCCAACGTGCCCCGCGCCATCAGCGTCGAGGATTTCGCCGGGCAGGCGGGCGGCGCCGTCGATGCCGCCTATGCCGCGCTGACGCCGTCCACCGTCGCGAAATACATGCTCACCTCCGGCTCCACCGGTGAGCCGAAAGCGGTCATCAACACGCACGGCATGGTCGCCGCCAATGCGAAGATGATCCGCTCGGTCTGGAACGAGGAACGCCTTGATGAGCTTACCGGCGGTCCGCAGGTCATGGTCAACTTCCTGCCCTGGAGCCACACCTACGGAACCCATTCCATCCTGCACAACATGCTGGACTGGGGCGGCACGCTGTATATCTGCCAGGGCGCGCCGACGCCCCAACGTCTGCCGGAGATGCTCCGTAACCTGAAGGAAATCCCCACCACCCAGCACACCACCGTGCCACAGGCCTGGGCCGCGCTCGCCACGGCGCTGGAGCAGGATGACGCGCTGGCCGAGGTGTTCTTCTCGCGCCTCATCTCCATGGCCTATGGCGGCGCCGCAATGGGCCAGGACATTTACGAACGCATCCAGGATGTCGCCGTGCGCATAACGGGTGAGCGTATCTCGCTGTCGGCCGGCTATGGCGCCACCGAGACGTCACCCACCGCGTCCAACGTCCACTGGCCGAATGGCACGATGGGCCTGATCGGCCTGCCGCTGCCGGGCAATACGTTCAAGCTCGTCCCCTCCGGCACCAAGCTCGAACTGCGCGTCAAAGGCGTCAACGTCACGCCGGGCTACCTGCGCAATCCGGAAAAGACCGCCGAGGCCTTCGACGAGGAAGGCTATTACCGCCTCGGCGACGCTGTCCGCTTCGTCGATCCCGCCGTGCCTGAGAAGGGGTTGGCTTTCGATGGCCGCACGGTAGAGGAGTTCAAGCTTGCCAGCGGCACCTGGGTTTCCACCGGCTCGGTCCGCGTAGCCGCGGTTGCGGCCACCGGCGGCATCCTGTCGGATGCCATCGTCTGCGGCCTGAACCGCGACGAGATCGGCCTGCTCGGCTTCCTCAACGAGGCCTATTGCCACCGGCTCACCGGCGGTCCGCTGCCACTCGACGCTCTCGTAAAGCACCCCGCCATCGAGACGGCGCTGCGCAGTGCGCTTCAGGATTACAACCGCAAGAACCCGAATGCCGCCTCGCGGATCGCGCGGATCCTGCTGCAGGCCACACAGCCCCAATCCGACCTCGGCGAGATCACCGAGAAGGGCTATATCAACCAGTCGCGCACCCAGGAAATCCGAGCAGACCAGATTTCGCTACTCTACGCTGCAGAGCCTGCACCGGGTAAGTTCCTGATTTGAATTGACCCGCGCGTCTTGTCGCGGCTGAAAGCGAATATGAGCAATATTCAGGGCTCGATTTCTCGAACCTGAACGGTATAGTCCGGCCCAGGCTGTAGTGTATGCTGCAGCTCAGCCATTCCCCTTTGGCTTAGGGCGGGCCGCACAGCGATCACGGAAGACCCCTTGCTTCCAGTTCGCCGTGCGGTCCGTTTCGCTTTTGCACGCGGCTCCGATTTCGCCTAAGCACCGGACGCAAGACAAAAATCGGGAGGCAGGAATGGCTGCGGCAGACACCGGCATGACGGGCGCACAAGCGCTGGTTTCAACCCTGGCAGACCACGGCGTCACCGCCTGCTTCGCCAACCCCGGCACCTCGGAGATGCACCTCGTCACCGCGCTCGACCATGAGCCGCGCATCCGCTCTGTTCTCTGCCTCTTCGAAGGCGTTGCCACCGGCGCAGCCGACGGGCATGCCCGCGTCACCGGCGGGCCCGCGATGACGCTGCTGCATCTCGGTGCCGGCTTCCTCA
>JBGSOU010000449.1:0-3307 GCA_041739025.1 Hyphomonas sp. | reverse complement strand
GCGAGATAGGCGCGGATATCGCGCGCCTTCAGGCGGGCCAGCGCCTTGAGCGTCGGCTCGGCGCCGAGATGGCCGCGCAGGAAGCCGAAAAAGATCGCAAGGTCCGAGCCATAGGCCTCGACCGTCTTGACCGCCATGCGGCGCTCATTCCCGAGGTGGGACAGGAAGGCAGGCAGGACATCCATCCCGCCAGACTGACCGGTTTACCTTAAGGGGCCGTTGAGAGCCGGCAGATGGGCGGCGAGGCCCCGTCTGGCGCCGATATTGCTACGCCCCCCGGGCAATATGGCGTGGAGCTTGACCGCATGCGATATCTCGGGATCGACCTTGCGCGCTCTGTCGCGATCATCTTCGTCATCATCGGGCATGCGCTCGCCGCGTCCAACATGGGCGAAGGCGGGGTTGCCATCTACACGCTACGCTTCTTTCTCAGTGTTTCACCGCCGGTTTTCTTCTGCCTCTTCGGCTGCATGCTGCAGCTGGTCTATGCGCGCCAATATGAGGCCGGACGCCAGGTTGAGATCATCCAGCGCCTGCTGACCCGGTCGGTGCAGTGCTGGCTGCTCTACGTGCTGACCTGCGCCGGCATGTGCATCGCGGCGGGCCTGCCGTTCACCTACTTTGTCCGCTGCGCCTTGCTGCTCGGTGATACGCCGTTCACGGATATCCTGAAATTCTACGCCATGCTGATGCTGGCGGCGCCGTTGCTGGTTCATGTCAGCGTGACGCGGGGCCTTCTGCCGCTCGTGGCGGTCGTCGCCGCGGTTCAGCTTCTTTTCCCGGTCATCTCGCGGATTCCGCCCATCCAGGGCTTCCCGGGCGCCGAAACCGTGTCGGCCTTCCTGTATGGTGGCCAGTATCTTGGCCATACCGGTCCCTCGGTCATCCACGGCCTTGGCTTCGTTGTGTTCGGTATGCTGCTGGGCCGCTTCTGGCAGGCCCGGCCCGGCCGCGAATTCCTGCTGTCCGGTCCTGACTGGACCTTGCGCCTCGCCTTTCTGGGGCTGTTCAGCGTCACGGCGCTCTGGATCGCTCTCGGCAATTTCGATTTCAGCCAGCCGGATGTGCGCACCTTGCTGCGCAATACGAACCACCCGCTCTACCTGTTGTTCGGTTGCACGGCGACCGTGTTCTTCGTCGAGTTCTTCACGGCCATCCGCCGCCTCTCCGGCATTGGCACGTCGTCCTTCTGGATGATCTTTGGGCGGACAAGCCTGTTCACCTTCTGCTTCGGGAACATCCTGCTTTATGCCGTCCACCTGTGGGATCCGGCCGCGCCGGCCGATCCCGTGCGCTTCGCCGTGTCGAGTGCGGTGGCCCTGTCCCTGAGCGTGATCTACGCCCGGGTGCGGGACTCCCGCTTCATCAAATCCTCTGGGTCCCCGGCCGCGAAAGCCTATCGCTGGGTTGCAGATGACAGCGCGGCCAGCCTCGTCCGGTTTGTGACGTCGCCCTTCCTTCACCGTTCGCAGCGGCGCAGCCGGACGTCCCCGACGCCGGGGCTCTAGGGCGTATTGCCGTCCCAGTCGACGATCCAGTCGTCCTGGTCTTCTTCGCGAACAGTCTCTTCGGAAACCGTCCGGCCCAGGATGGAATGCCCTTCGATGTGCACGCGGTTGCGGTCACCCGAGATCAGGTGGTGCCAGTCCGGCAAGTCCCGGCCTTCATTCACCAGGCGGTAGGCGCAGGTTTTCGGCATCCATCGCAACTCGTCGATACCGGCGGGCGTGAGTTTCACGCAATCGGGCACATGTTGCTTGCGGTTTGCATAGTCCGAGCACTGGCAGGTGCGCTCGTCCAGCAGCTTGCAGTGCAGCCGCGTATAGGCGATGTCGCCCGTCTCCTCGTCCTCGAATTTCAGCAGGCAGCATTTGGCGCAGCCATCGCATAGCGATTCCCATTCGGCCTCGTCCATCTGGTCGAGGCGCTTGGTTTTCCAGAACGGCAGGCGTGTCATGCGCGCAGCTGGGCCCAGGCAGGTGTCTTGTCAATCAGGCCGGTTGCAAACCAGCAGGAAGACGACACGGTTTCCCCTGCGGCCTGAGCGTCTTCCATCAGGCGGGTGACCAGCGTCTTGCCGATGCCGCGCCCGCCCAGAGCGTCCGGTACGATCGTATGCGTGATATGGCGGACGCCGGTCCTCGGCCGTTCGTAGGTGAGGTAGGCCTCGACGCCGTCGATAACGACGCTGTAGCGCCGCCGGGCGGCGTCATGGGTGAGATCGGCGGTGTTCATTCGGCAGGCTCCGTCAACGGCAGGAGGCGCCGCCTGACCTCAGGCGAGCACGTCCTGCCATTCAACATGCTTCTCGATTTGCGCTTTGGCAAACGGGCAGAGCGGAATGATCTTCACACCGGCTGCGCGGGCGTCTTCCACCGCGCGTTTGACCAGCGCCTGGCCGGCGCCCTTGCCGCGCAAGGCATCGGGTACGCCGGTATGATCAATGATCAATCGGGTTGTGCCCGCCTTGGAATAGGTCATCTCGGCGGTGTGGCCGTCGATGGTGGTCAGATAGCGCCCGCCCGTCGGGCCGTCTTCGCGAGTGACTACAATGTCGCTCATGTCGAACTCCTCGTGTTGGCGAGAAGGTGCGGGTCTCCGCGCCTGTCTGCAATGGCGCCGGACCGGTAGCACTTATGCGAAGAAAGAGGCCCCAGCCCCCTGACAGACCCGGAAGACCTATTTCTTGAAGGCATCCTTGACGTCGCCTGCAACCTTGCGGACTTCGCCTTCAGCCTTGTCGAGCTTGCCTTCGGCTTCCAGCTTCTTGTCGCCGGTCAGCTTGCCGGCCGTTTCCTTGACTTGGCCCTCCGCCTGTTTGGCGGCGCCCTTGAGGTGTTCCTTGTCCATGTCTGTCTCCTTTCAATGGGCCGCAACAGATGCGACCCTTCAGTCAACGCGGAGCGGCGTAACGGGTTCCGGTACGCGGCCCCTACTCAACACGTGGGGGCCGGGGTAGGTGATCTCAATGGTTCGTCTCCTTACCTTTCCCCGAATTAACTGGCGCGACGACGGTGCGCCGGTCGCGCAAGACCATGATGATGTTTACTTTTCTGCGCAGGACGGTTTGGCGGAAACGCGCACGGTCTTTCTCAAAGGATGCGGCCTGCCGGAGGCCTGGAGCGGGCGCGCGCAGTTCACCGTGGGCGAAACCGGTTTTGGCACGGGGCTGAATTTCCTGGCGCTCTGGCATCTCTGGCGAACCCACCGGCCGGCGCCGGACGCGCAGCTCACCTTCGTCAGTTTCGAGGGCTATCCCCTGCGGGCGGAGGATGCGCGCCGCGCGCTGGCCGCCTGGCCCGAACTG
>JBGSOU010000397.1:0-3824 GCA_041739025.1 Hyphomonas sp. | reverse complement strand
GACGCGCACCGGCGCCGGCTACTCTGGCGCCTCGGCGATCCATCTCAACATTTTCGGGCCGAAGCCTCTGGAGAAATTCGGCACGCATGAGCAGAAGCAGGAGAACCTTCCGAAGATCATCTCGGGCCAGGAGAAGATGTGTTTTGCCGTGACGGAGCCCAATTCGGGCCTCGACACGTCCAGCCTCGAGACCAAGGCCGAACGGACGAATACGGGGTACACGATCAATGGCCGCAAGATCTGGACGACCGGCGCCCAGCGCGCTGACAAGATCCTGATCATCGCGCGCACGACGCCGAAGGATCAATGCTCCAAGCCGCATCTCGGGCTGTCGTTGTTCTATACCGACTTCAACCGTGGACGGATCGAAGCCAACCCGATTCCGAAAATGGGTCGCAAGGCGGTGGAGTGCAACACGCTGTTCATCGACAATTTGGAAATCCCGAAGGAGCATCTGATCGGCGAGGAAGGCGCGGGCTTCAAATACCTGCTGCAGGGGCTCAATCCCGAACGCGTCCTGTTTGCTGTCGAGTCCGTCGGCCTCGGTTTCGCGGCGCTGGAGCGCGCGGCGCAATACGCCAAGGAGCGCGTCGTGTTCGGCCGCCCGATCGGCCAGAACCAGGGCATCCAGCATCCGCTTGCCCGTTCATGGGCAGAGCTTTCAGCCGCCGAGTTGCTCGCTTACAAGGCGGCCTCGCTGTATGATGCGGGGCAGGACTGCGGCGCTGAAGCCAACGCCGCAAAGTATCTTGGCACCGAGGCCGGCTTCACCGCTTGCGAGACAGCTGTGCTGACCCATGGTGGCATGGGCTACGCCAGGGAATACCATGTCGAGCGGATGATGCGCGAAGCCATGCTGGCCCGCATCGCCCCCGTCAGCCGCGAGATGATCCTGAACTTCATCGCCGAGCGCGTGCTGGGCCTGCCGAAGAGCTACTAGGCGACGCTGACAAGGGAGTCGACGTTGGTGACGCGGATTGCAGGAAACTGCAGTTCGCCGTTGATGTAACGAGATGCGTCCGGTGATTCGAGCGGCTTTGCATAGACATAGCCCTGCACCAGGCGGCAACCTGCACGGCGCGCCATGGTCAGCTGTTCCTGGGTTTCGACGCCTTCGATGACGCATTCGATCGCCATGTTGCGACACAGCTGCTGAATGGTTGAGACCAGACCGAAACTCTTTTCGTGCGTACACAGTGCATTCACGAAACTGCGATCAATCTTTACAATGTCGAACTCCAGCTCCTGGAGGTAGCGCAGTGACGAATACCCTGTGCCAAAGTCATCAAGCGCAATCGTCAGGCCCAAGGCCCGGAACTTCAAGAGGTTCCGGCGGGCCTCGCTGAAATCGCTGAGAAATGAAGTCTCTGTCACCTCGAGCGTAATCCTGCGGCGAACGTGTTCGGGGGCAGTCTCAAGCAGTTCGATCAGCCCGTCAGTCGTGTCTTCGCTGATGATATCCTGAGCCGAGAGGTTCACGGAGATTTTTGTGCCTTCAGTCCACACGAGCAGCTGATCGATTGTCTTGCGCAAGACGATGCTCGTCAGCCGGCTGGTCATGCCAGACTTTTCAGCGACCGCAACAAACTCGACCGGCGAAACGGATCCCAGTTCCGGGCTTTCCCAACGCGCAAGCGCTTCGAAGCGAACAATGCGGCCGCTGGTCGAATCCACGACCGGCTGAAACACCAGCCGTAACTCCTCTGCAAGGTCTGCGTTCTTGAAGCAGAATTGCACATTGTGTTCGCGCCGGAGAATGTCTGCGTGGGCGCCGGAAAATTCCACCACGGTGCCAGAGTTCATTTCCTTGGCACGGTACAAGGCGAAGTCGGCCTGTTCCAGAAGGTCGGTCGCGACATTGACCGGAAAGTCAGGCGACGAAAACCCGATGGATGCCGAGACGCGCCCTTTGTCGCCGCTGGGCAAGTCGATGGGGGCGGACACCGCATCGAGGATATCGTTCGCGATGCAGCGTGCTTCGCGAATCGAGTTCTTGTCGGACAGGATGAAAGCGAATTCGTCTCCGCCCAGTCGGCTGGGAATTCCGTGCGTCCCAAGAACGTTCTGCAGTCGTTCGGCAACAGCGATGAGGACTGCGTCTCCTGCCGCATGACCGAAAACGTCATTGATGTGCTTGAACCCGTCGAGGTCGACAAGGCCGACAATCGGCAATGTCCGGCCGTGTGAATCCGCAAACTGGTTCTCGATGTCTTCGAAGAAGCATCGCCGGTTCGGGAGTCCCGTCAATGTGTCAGACAATGCGAGTGCGCGGTTCTCGGTGGCGAGCGCGGTTGCGTGGCGGTGCCCGGCCAGCAATTGGGTCTGCAGCAGGACGCCTTGCTCGACACGCCGCGCAACCCCGCGGGACACATTGTAGAAGGTAATGAAGACGACGAGGAGTTCGCAGCCGATCAGTTGATAAAGCGGACTGCCGTCAAACCAGAATATCGCAATGTAGCCGACAAAAGTGGTGCACAGCGTCATCGCCACGATTCGAGGCCGGGGCATTGCGTAAATTGTGACGGAGGCCCCCGTCAGTCCCATGAAGAAGGCGAGGTACATCTTTTGGGTCGGGTTGGCGTAAGGGACAAGGCTCCACAGCCATGCGCCGAGCACCAAGCACAACATCACCGTCACGAACTCCATGCGGAGCAGCATCGGGCGTGCCGTTTCCGCATTGATCTCGAACTTCGAGGCGCGCCGCCAAATCGAATAGCGCCACGCACAAAACAGCACGGCGGCACTTGGGACAGCGACCGTCAGGAGTTTTGGCGCAGTATCCGCGAACGTGATGCCCAGCAGCAAGCAGGCCACGGTGAGCAAGGCATACAATGAGGGAATGGCCTGGAGAATGCTCCGGGTCTGCTCGACCAGCACGCCGTCTCGGATCGACGCTTCATGCGAAGGCATCGCTGTTTCAGAAGGAGTGGCTGACACGCGGAACGGCTCACATCATGGATACAGCGTTCAGCATACCGCGACAGTGCTAATTCGGCGTGGTCGGGCCGGTGCAATTCGATTGATTGCCGTTAAGAAATTCATGGGGCGACAACGATGCCGCGGTTGAGCCGTCAGCACGCGTCAGTCTTGGGTCGGTGGCCTGGCCATCCAGGCTGCTCCGGGCCTTTGCTGGAGCCTACTTCCTGAAAAACCGGATGGCGCCAAACAGGCCGGCGATCGCCGATCCGAGGCCGCCCAGCAGGACGAACAGGGGGTTCGCCTGGTCGGCGAAGGCAATGGCGCGGTTGAGGCCGGACACTTTCACGGTGACCGTGTCCTGAAAGGTCCGCAGCGGCGTGACGGCGTCTGAATCGATGGCGAAGATCTCGAACACGAGATCATGCTCGCCTGCCGTCAGCGGCGTTACCGACCAGCGCCACGTGTTCTCCGTCATCGGCGACAGGGACTGAACCGGCGGCGAGGCGGCCACGATGTTGAAGCTCGCGCCGGACAGGCGCACTTCCACGCGGTCTGAAACCTTGGCTTCGCTTTCCTCGATCAGTCCGCGGCCCGGCATGGCGTCGGCGGCCGATGTGTCGCCGGTGGCGTCAATTGCGAAGGTGACGTCGAAGGCGCGTTTGTATTCGGCCGCGCGGGGTGTCTCGTGCGCGACGGGTACGGTTTTCAGCGTGTCGGCAAAGGCGGGTTTCGGATCCGGCAGCGCGACCGACGGCGAGACGCCGGGCTCGGCGCTCATCGAGCGGCTCATGGGGGCGGGGGCTTCTTCGGTCTGGGTCTGGAACATGAAACCCATGTCGGCTTCCGGTACGGCCGATTCCGGGCCGGCAAGGGCGTCAGCGTCACCTGCGTCCGGCCCGGCGGTC
>JBGSOU010000379.1:0-6377 GCA_041739025.1 Hyphomonas sp. | reverse complement strand
TTCGCTGGCGGCATGGATCGCTTCGAGCTGGAGCCCGGTCTGCAGGTCGGCCGGCACCTGCGCGTCGAGCGCGAAGATCTGCTGGCGGAAGGTCGAGATGTCCAGCACCTGCCTTGCGGCCTCCAGCGCCCGGACCGCTTCGGCGGGCGCCGCACCGGTCAGCTCGCGCAGGCGCAGCAGGGCGACCGGACCGGTGAAATCCAGTGTCCGGTTGGCGATGACGGTGGCGATGATCTCACGGCGCAGGCGGTGGCCTTCCATCGCCTTCGAATAGCCGTCGATCGGTGACGGGAAATAGGCCTTCAGGACCGGGACGAACCAGGGATCATCCGGCAAGTCCGATGCGACGAGATCATCAAACAGGACGATCTTTGACCAGGCGAGCAGGACGGCGAGCTCCGGCCGGGTCAGCGGCTGGCCCGCGTCCTTTCGGGCCTGCATCCGGGTGGTGGCCGGAAGGCCTTCGAGCGCCCGGTTCAGGACGCCGCGCTCCTCGAGATAGACCATCAGGCGCTCAAGCGCCTCATGGTCCTCTGCGGCCGTGGCCGAGGCCAGCGTCAACGCATTCGACTGGTCATAATTGTGGGCGAGGACATGCCCGGCGACATCGTCGGTCATCCCGGCGAGGAGCGCATTGCGGTCTGCGTCCTTCAGGTCGCCGAGGCGGATGGCTTCGGCGGCCAGGATCTTGATGTTCACTTCGTGGTCGGACGAATCGACGCCGGCCGAGTTGTCGATGGCGTCGGTATTGAGGCGCCCGCCAGCCAGCGCAAACTCGATGCGGGCGGCCTGCGTCATGCCGAGGTTTGCGCCTTCGCCGATGACCTTGGCTTTCAGGTCCCGTCCGTTGACGCGGACGGCGTCGTTGGCACGGTCGCCGACATCGGGATGGACTTCGCCCGCCGATTTCACATAGGTGCCGATGCCGCCGAACCAGAGCAGATCGGTCTCGGCCTTGAGGAGGGCGTGGATCAACTCGTCCGGCGTGACCGCGTCGGCCGAGAGGCCGGTGAGCGCCTTGATTTCCGGCGTCAGCACGATCGACTTGGCCGCGCGCGGGAAGATGCCGCCGCCTTGCGAGATGAGTTTCGCGTCATAGTCGGCCCAGCTGGACCGGGGCAAGTCGAACATCCGCTGGCGTTCAGAGAGGCACCGAGCGGCATCGGCCGGGTGCGGATCAATGAAGATGTGCATGTGGTTGAACGCCGCGACGAGGCGGATCTCCGGCGAGAGCAGCATGCCGTTGCCGAACACGTCGCCCGACATGTCGCCGACGCCGATGACGGTGAAGGGCTCTTTCTGGATGTCGCGGCCCATCTCGCGGAAGTGGCGCTTGACCGCCTCCCAGGCGCCGCGCGCGGTGATGCCCATCTTCTTGTGGTCATAACCGGCCGAGCCGCCGGACGCGAACGCATCGCCGAGCCAGTGGCCCTTCTCGATGCTGATCGCGTTGGCGGTGTCAGAGAAGGTGGCGGTGCCCTTGTCGGCGGCAACCACGAGATAGGGGTCTTCGCCGTCCCAGATGACGGTATCCTTCGGGGCGACAAGTGCGCCTTTCACAAGATTGTCCGTGAGGCCGAGCAGCGCGGTGATGAATTCCTTGTAGGCATCGCGGCCGCTTTCGAACCAGGCCGGATCGGTGCGCGGGGGAAGCTGTTTCGGATAGAAGCCGCCTTTCGAGCCGACCGGCACGATCACAGCGTTCTTGACCTGCTGGGCCTTCACGAGGCCGAGGACTTCGGTGCGGTAATCCGACGGGCGGTCCGACCAGCGCAGGCCGCCGCGCGCGACCGGGCCAAAGCGCAGGTGCACGCCTTCGACACGGGGGCTGCTGGTGAAGATTTCGCGGAACGGCTTGGGCTCCGGCAGATCCGCCAGTTCGCGGCTGGCGACCTTGAAGCTGATCCAGGCGGGCGGCGCACCGTCCGCATCCGTCTGGTAGAAGTTGGTGCGCTGGAGCGCGCCGGTGAGATGGAACAGGCGCCGCAGGACGATGTCGTCGGCGAGGCTGGCGACCTCCTTCATCTCCTCTTCGAATTTCGCTTCGAGGATCTTTGCGGCCGCGCGCCGCTGCTCGAGGGTTTTGTGCGCCGACGGATCAAGCCGCGCGGCGAACAGGTCAAGGATCAGGCGGGTGACGGCCGGATGGCGCGCGACGGCGGCCTCCTGCACTTCCTGCGGCTGATCAAGCCCGCTCTGGCGGCGATAGGCCGCGAGTGTCCGAACCAGCGCCGCTTCGCGCCAGGTGGCGCCGGCGGTGAGCACGAGGTGGTTGAAACCGTCATTCTCTGCCTTGCCGCTCCAGACGGCAATGAACGCCTCCTCGAACAGGTGGGCGAGCCTATCGAGATCGACCACCGAGCCATCGGCGGGCTGCATGGCGACCGAATGGACCCAGTAGACATCCGGCGCATCATCGACGGGCTTGGTGACCGGGCGGACCGGATAGCCGGTTTCGAAATGCACGAAGAGGCCGATATTCTCGAACACCGGCACGCAGCGCGACAGGGCGATGGCCCCATCGCGGGCGAAAATCTTGACGCGCATCTTGACCGGATCGTCCGTCTCCAAACGGTAGGCCCGGGCAACCACCGGCCGGCCCGCGCTGAGCGCCGCCATGCTGGTGACATCCTTGAGGGCCTCTTCGGGCGTAAACGCCTCGCGGTAGGCCGCATTGAAGGCGCCGATGAAAGTGCGGGCCCCTTCCCGGTCCGCGCCGGTGAGGCCGGAGGCCATCAGGAGATCGCGGAAGCCCTGATCCCAGGTGCGGGCGAGTTCGATGATCCGGCTTTCGATTTCTTCCGCGTCCGGTTCCGGATGGCCCGGCGACAGGCCGATCTCGAAATGCACGCGTGCCAGCGGGCCGGCATCGAAGTAAGGCTGGAAGGAGCGCAGGGTGCCGCGATAGGCATCGGTCAGCAGCTGGCCGATGCGCTGGCGCAGCGCGGTGTCATAGGATTCACGGGGCACGAAGACGAGCGCGGTGACGAACCGGTCGAACTCGTCGCGGCGCAGGAAGACTTTCGTCCGTGGGCGGCCGATCAGGTGGAGCGCGCCCATGATCATCGGGCCAAGCAGGGTCGAACGGGTCTGGAAGAGTTCGTCGCGCGGCCAGGTCTCGATCAGGTTGGCGAGCGCTTTCTCGGTGTGACCGCCCGGCGCGGCGCCGGACGCGGCCATGACTTTCTGAACGCGCCGGCGCATGAAGGGAATCGAACGCGCCGTTTCGTCATAGGCTTCGGCGGTGAACAGGCCGAGGAAGCGCACCTCGCCGATCACCCGGCCTTCGCCGTCATATTTCTTGACGCCGATATAGTCGCACGGCACGCGCCGATGCACGCGGCTGGGCAGAGTCGACTTGGCAATGATCAGCGGCGCAGGCTGGGCAATGAAATCGCCGATGGCCCGCGTCAGGACCAGCGGTTCGCTGTCGCGCGACAGGACGTTCAGGTGCTCGTCGCGCAGGATGCCGAGGTTCGAGCCCTCGATCATCAAGGGCTCGACCGGCAGAACGCGGCCGTCCTTGTCGGTGTCGAATTCGTATTCGCGGCTGCCGAGGAAGACGTAATGCTCCTTCAGCAGCCATTCGAGGAAGGCGACGGCTTCATCGCGTTCGGCCGGGGCGACGTGCTGGAGGGCGGCGAGGCGCTTCATCTCGGTGCGCATGCGGGCCTGCATGGCGGCATGGTCCGACACGGCGCGCCTGACATCCGCCAGCGTGGTGAGCGCGCCAGCGGCGAGCACGCGCTCTTCGTCCGGCGTCAGCTGCGAGGTGTGGATCTGGATGACCGAGATCATCCGCCCGTCCGGCAGGGAGACCACGGGGTGGAACAGGGTTTTGACCTCGACCCCCTGCGCGGCGCATTCGCCGAGCAGCGAGTCGACAAGGAAGGGCATGTCGGGGCCGGTGGCTTCCAGCAGGCTGCGGCCAAGGCGGCCGGCAGAACCTTCCGCATGCGGAATGACGCGCACGGCCTGCTGGCCGGCCGGCACCTTCGAGGCCCAGTCCCAGAGCTGATCGGCAAGCCGGCGCAGGTCGGCCTCGGTGAGACCGGTGAGGTCTTCGCCTGCGGCCTCCTGCAGGATCTGTTCGAGCATCTGGGCTTCGGGGCCGGTGACAGCGGCGGATCGGGGCATGGCAACGACTCACGTAAGGGAAATCTGATCCCTTCCGTCTACTCCCGGGTGGGTGGCGCTTCAAGAAACTTGGTTGTGAACACGGCGGGCAGAAATTGAAACGTCTGCTGACGTTTGCGTTCACGTCAACCGCGCGCGGACCTGAGCATGAAATAAGTGGGCCCGCCGAACGGGGACATGTCCGGCGGGCCCTTCAGAATCTTCCGCAGGCTGGGTGGGGGGACGCACGCGGAAGCCTGAATTCACTATTTCGTAGCTCTACATCCGAATTCAAGCCGGAAGCAGTCTCTAAAACGTTAACGATTCTACATATGGCTCCGGTCGGAGCCGCGTCATCTCTGGACGGTGCATACACGAAACCGGCTGGTTCGGCCAACACTTCATTCGGTCGCACCGGTTTCAGGCGATTCCGGTTTCCCGCTGGGGTTGCCGTCGGCCGAGAGCAGGATCGCCATCCAGCGGGTTTCCTTCGACTGGGCCAGAAGTATCATCATCAGGACAGTCAGCGGTGCAGACAGGAACATGCCGGGGATTCCCCAGAGGACGCCCCAGATGGCGAGCGCCAACAGCACAACGAGTGCCGATAGATTCAGCGAGTCGCCCATCATCCGGGGCTGAATGAAGTTCCCTATCGAAAATTGCCAGAAACTGACCGCGCCGAACACGATGCCGGCGTAGATGTACGAATCCTGGGGCTCGAGCCCCGGAACCCAGCCCGGCACGTCGGGCTGCACAATCGCGAAAAGCGGCGGCACCAGCGCTGCGGCAATTGAACCAACCGTCGGTATGTAATTCAGGACGAAGATCAGCGCCGACAGGAACAGGGCGTTCTGCACGCCAAGGAACAGGAGCGTAATGTAGCTGAGCACCGTGATCAGGGCGGAAATCAGGGTCTGGACCCAGAGATAGCGCTCGATGCCGATGCGGGCATCATCGCCGATGGCCCGCACCTGCGCGCGCCGCCCGGCTTCCGGAAAGATATTGTCCAGCTTGGCCGACCAGCTGGACTGGGCGGTGAACAGAAACGCGACATAGATCAGGATCAGCATCAGGTCACCCGACAGCCCACTGATCGAATTGGCGATGGTGGCAAAGAACTCCTGGCCGCGTTCATTGAACACAAGCTGGGTCAGGGTGGGCGCATCGTGCATGCCGACAACGCGGTAGGCATCTGCAATCAGCGCATTGATCTTGGTCTCGTAGTCGCCTGCGTCGCGGCCGAACTCGGCCATGCCGTTGGCCATCAGGGCAATGAACCCGACGAAGCCGCCGGTGACCAGCAGGATAGCCATCAGCCGGGCGGTGCGGATGTTGATCGCCTTGTTGGCATTCTCGAAGGCGGTGGCGAAGCCCTCGATGATCAGGAACAGGAACACGGCCATCGCGAAGGTCGCGAGGATCTCGCGCCCCGCATAGAGGAAGGCGATGATCACGCCGGTCGCGATGATCCAGGTGCCGACTTTGGCCGAACGATCCATGCGCAAGGGTCTCCGCGATTGCCGCGCGCAGGGTGGAAGGGCCCGGGCACCGCGTCAAGCGCACCTCACGGCTGGATGCAGCTTGCCGAATCCGGCCAAACCTCTAGCCTGCAGCGCTGGAATTCAGAACGAAGGGCCAAGAATGACCGATACGATTTTCCTGGGCGGCGCCGATGCCAACGGCACGGGCCATCCCGATGCGGCCCAGTCGCTGATCCTGAAGGTCGCCAACCGCCACGGCCTGGTGGCCGGCGCGACCGGGACGGGCAAGACGGTGACCCTGCAGATCATGGCGCAGGCCTTCTCTGACGCCGGCGTGCCGGTGTTTGCGGCCGACGTGAAAGGTGACCTCTCCGGCATCTGCATGCCGGGCAGCGAAACGCACAAGGCGCATGCGGCGCTGACGGCGCGCGCCCAGCAGATCGGCATGGGCGAGCTGAAATATGAAGGCGCGCCAACAGTCTTCTGGGACGTGTTCGGCGAGAGCGGCCATCCGATCCGCGCCACCATCTCCGAGATGGGCCCCTTGCTGCTGTCGCGCCTGATGGGGCTGACCGACGTGCAAGAAGGCGTGCTGAACATCGCTTTCCAGTATGCCGATGATAACGGCCTGCTGCTGCTGGACCTCAAGGACCTGCGCAAGCTGCTGGTCAGCCTCGGCGACGATACGGTGCGCACCGAGGTGAGCCGCAAGTATGGCAACGTGGCGCCGGCGTCCCTGTCGGCGGTGCAGCGCGAACTGCTTGTGCTGGAGCGCGGCGG
>JBGSOU010000371.1:0-1870 GCA_041739025.1 Hyphomonas sp. | reverse complement strand
GTTCGAAGGCCGCGGCCCCGGAACGCCGGCGGGCGAGGGCGCCGCCGCCTGGATTGCCGCCGAAATGGCTCGCATCGGTCTGACGCCGGGCGGCGACAACGGCACCTTCTTTCAGGAAGTGAAGATGGTGAACCAGACGGTCGACCCCGCCACGTCCGACCTGATCGTCACCTGGCCAGACGGCGAGGACCTCTCGCTCGGTTACAAGACGCAGGCTGTCTACTGGACCAAGCATCAGGATGCCGAACAGGTCTCGTTCGGCCCGTCCGACGTCGTGTTCGTCGGCTATGGCATCACCGCGCCGGAATATGGCTGGAATGACTATGCCGGCCTCGACGTCAAAGGCAAAACCGTCCTGATCCTCGTCAATGATCCGGGTTTTGCCACCAGCGATCCAGCCCTCTTCAACGGCCGGGCCATGACCTATTACGGCCGCTGGACCTACAAGTATGAGGAAGCGGCCCGCCAGGGCGCTGCCGCCGCCCTGATCATCCACGAAACGGCGCCCGCCGCCTATGGCTGGGATGTCGTCTCGGGCTCCTGGACCGGCGCGCAGTCCGATCTGGTTCGCACCGACAGCGGCGCCAGCCGCGCCGTGCTGGAAGGCTGGGTCACCCGCGACGTCGCCGCCGAGATGTTCGCCAAGGCCGGCGTTGATATCGAGGTCATGAAAGCCGCCGCCAAGACGCGCGGCTTCGTCGCCGTTCCGCTTGAGGGTCTGAAAGTGCGCGGCACGATCAACCAGACCATCGAGGCGCTCTCCAGCCGCAATGTCATCGGCGTGCTCCCGGGCACGGCCACGCCCGACGAATACGTTCTGTATACGGCGCACTGGGACCACCTCGGCAAGAAAACCGGCGAGAAGGCCGGCAAGGAAGGCCAGGACTTCTACGCCGACGACATCTTCAACGGCGCCGTCGACAACGCCACCGGCGTCGCCGGGCTGCTCGATATCGCCGAAGCGGCAAAGGCGGCGCCCTCCGCCCGGTCGAACATCTTCGTGTCGGTCACGCTGGAAGAGTCCGGCCTTCTCGGCTCGGCCTACAATGCCGAACACCCCACCGTGCCGCTGAACAAGATCGTCGCCGGCATCAACATGGACGGCGCCCTGCCGATCGGCAAAACCCGGGACATGATCGTCGTCGGCTTCGGCGCGTCGCAACTGGAAGACCGGCTGAAGGACGTCCTGACCGCGCAAGGCCGCGAAATGAAGCCGGACCAGCTTCCGGAAGCCGGCTATTTCTACCGGTCGGACCACATCTCGTTCGCCAAAAAAGGCGTGCCGATGCTCTACGCCGATGGCGGCCAGGACAAGGTTGAGGGCGGAATCGCCGGCGGAAAGGCCGCCGCGGCAGCCTACACCGCCGAACGCTATCACAAGCCGATGGATGAGTACGCCGACACCTGGGACCTGTCAGGTCTTGAGGAGGACATCGACACGCTGTTCAAGGTCGGGCACGCCATTGCGGACTCTGCCGACTGGCCGACTTGGTATGCCGGCAACGAGTTCGAAGCGGCCCGCAAGGCCAGCCTCGGCGAACAATAAGCCCGCCGCAGGTCAGGGTCCGGACATGCTGTCTTACCAGCACGGCTTTCACGCGGGCAATCGCGCCGACGTGCTCAAGCACGCCGTACTCGATCTCGTGCTTCGCGACATCGCGGCCGGTCCGCGACCGGTCCTGTATGTAGAAACCCATTCCGGACGCGGACGATATGACCTTACTGGCGCGCAGGCCCGCAAAGGCGGTGAAGCCGATGCCGGCATCCGGGCGCTGCTGCAGGGTCAGGCTCCCGCCGGCTTCAGCGACTGGCTGGACCTCGTCCGGGCGCGGGGCGAGACGGACTATCCCGGCTCCCCCGCCCTGGCGCT
>JBGSOU010000345.1:0-15483 GCA_041739025.1 Hyphomonas sp. | reverse complement strand
GCAAGATCATCGAGCGCCGCAGCCTGTGTCATCGGCCAGTTCCACAAGACAGCATGCAGTCAACACCGGTGCCCAGCATCGCCTTCAGCCGCGTGGGGGGCATCTTGCGCGGGTCGAACAGGCCTTGGACGGCGAGGCCTTCACCGAGCCCGACAAGCGCGGTCGCCAGCGTCTCGGCATCAACCCCGGCAAGTTCGCCATCTTCCATCAGCGCGCGCAAGGCACCAGCGACGGCGCCGCGCCAGGCCTCGTAGAAACCGGCAATCTCATCCATGAAGGCCGGATCACCGAGGCCCTCCGAAGCGAAGTGGTAGAAGATCCGGCACGTCGCGGCGCGTTCGTCGTCCAGCGGCATGCCCGCCTCCAGCAAAGCCTTCAGCCGGCTGACACCGCGCTTGCGCGCAAAGATCGCCTTCATGCGTCCCGCAACATCCTCTGCCGCTTCCCGGAGCGCGCCTGCGAGAAGCGCCTGCTTGTCGCAGAAATAGTGCGTGATGACGCCGGTGGACCAGCCCGCCTCGGTCGCGACCGAGCGGATATCGGCGGCTCTGACCCCGCCGCGCGCCACGATCCGGAGGACTGCCTGGGCGATGTCCCGTCGGCGCTCATCGTGATCGACAAGTTTGGGCATGAATCAGGCTCCTGCCGTGCTGGCGTACATCCCGTCGGCGGCGAACCGCGTGAGGTCCGACAGGGGCGGTGCAAGGACTTGGTGGACGATGGAATCGGCAGCGCCATGGAAGACAGACTTCACATGCGTGTAGCCAAGCACGCCCTCACGGGCCGAGTGGCAGCCATGACCGCTGGCGCCGACGCCACCGAACGGCAAGGCGACGTGTCCGCCCTGGAGCCCGAAATTGTTGATGGCCGCGCCGCCGCTGCGAACCCGCAGCACGAAGTCCTCGACCGCCGTCTCGTCATGTGTGGCGATATAGCTGGCGAGCGGCGACGGGCCGGCATTGATGCGGGCGATCGCTTCACCGAGGGAGCCATATGTCACGACGGGGATCACCGGGCCGAAGACTTCCTCCTGCATGCAGGCCAGGTCGTCCGGCGGGGCGATGACCAGGGTCAGGGGTATCTGGCGAAGCACCTCGTTCGGCGACTCGCCGTTCAGGCTCACCACGCGCACACCGCGGCTTCTCGCTTCGTCAAGGTAGCCGGTCAGCCGGCGATAGTGGTGGGCATTGATGATGCCCGTCGAGTCCGGATGACCGACATGGGTCGGATAGGCGGCTTGCCAGACGGCACAGGCCTTCTCGATCCAGGTTTCCAAACCGCTCTGGGGAACCAGTACATAATCAGGTGAGGTGCAGACCTGGCCGGCCTTAAGCGTCCGGAACGACAGGAACAGTTTGACCAATTCGTCATTGATACCGTCCGGCATGAACAAGGCCGGGTTTTTGCCGCCAAGCTCCAGCGTCACCGGCACGAGCTTGCGGGCAGCCGCCTGCGCGACGAGCCTGCCGACGTGCGGGCTGCCCGTGAATGTCAGATGGTCCCACGGCATTTCGGAGAAGGCGCGCGCAAACTCGGCGTCACCTTGAACGACGGCGAGTTCGCTCTCGTCGAAGGCGCCTGCCACCAGGTCCTGCACGGCCTGGGCCGTCGCCGGGGCAAGTTCCGATGGCTTGATGATGACGCGATTGCCTGCCGCCAGCATGTCGATACACATCACGAGCTCCGACTCGATCGGAAAGTTCCAGGGTGCGATGTTGCCCATCACGCCCTTCGGCAGGTGCAGGACCCGGCCACGCGACGAACCGTGCTCGGGCCCGAGGTCCACGCTCCGTGGGGCGATCCATTCGGGCAGGTGCGCTCTGACATGCTGGGCGCGTTGCAGGACGGGCCCGATTTCCATGAGATCGGTGAGCCGGCTGTCATGGGTGCCAAAATCCTCAAGTACCGCAGTGTGCAGACGCTCGCGGCTGGCAGCGACAGTCCCGGCAAGCCGCGCGATACGCTCCAGCCGGACATCGATCGAAGGAACAGGGTTACTATCATGCGCGCCCTTCTGTCGGTCGAAGACGCGATGAAGACGTTGAAAGGAACTGGTCATGATGTGTCCGGCGATTTATTATATTACAATTGTTATATAACAAATGTCTTGCATCAATCAACGCATATTTGATCGCTTGCGATGTTCAGAGTGGCGCTCTGCTTTCAGTTTCCAGTCATCGGCAAGCTGGAAGCGCTCATCGTCGTTCGTTGCGAATGTTGACCAGGAGGGGGCCGATTGCGATACGTCCTCCATATGGACTGGGACGCCTTCTTCACGGTGCATCGCGACCTGCCCAGGGAAGGCCCCGGGCTAGCCGATGATGTCGCTTGGGCAGGACGCCTGAGCGCGGTGCCAACAAATGGTTGGGTCTGTGACGCGGGATGCGGCCCAGGCAGCGACCTTGCGGCTCTGCGTCAGCTTGTTCCCGAAGGGCGTGTCGATGGGTTTGAGACTGTCGCGCATTTCGTCGAGGCGGCGAAGAAGCGGTCGGCGGTCGATCCGTCAGTGCAGATTGTCGAAGCGAACATGGAGAACCTGGCCGGTCCTTATGATCTCATATGGTCGGCAGGCGCAGTCTATTTTCTGGGTGTGACGCCGGCATTGAACGCCTGGCGCAGGGCTTTGACCGAGACCGGCGCCGTGGCTTTCAGTCATCCTTGCCTGTTCACCGACGCGCCGTCCAAGGCTGCGCTGGCTTTCTGGGAAGGCGAGCCCGGCCGTCTTGGCACGGAAACCACAACGCGCGCCGAGATCGCCTCTGCCGGCTGGCAGGTGCTTGGGGCGCGCCAACTCACAGATGCGGCATGGACGGCCTACTATGATCCGATGCTGGCGCGCTGCGACAAGCTGGAAGCAGCAGGGGTCAGCAACGCTGTGGCGTCTGCGATTGCGGCGGCCCGGACGGAAGCTGCCAGCTGGCGCAGCGTGGCGCACGAAACAGGTTACATGCTTTATGTCGTGCGCCCTGGCTGCGCATAGCCGCCAGCACCGCGCTTGGGCGACGATCGCTAAGATCACCTTTGGAGGTGACCGGCCGGGGCGCCGCAGTCCGGTCATCAAGAAGCTGAGCCGAAGTCAGGCGGCCGTTCGCCGGTTCTGGTCGGATCCCTTGATCGTCACATCTTCGGGCACAGGAATACGGGCCCGAAAGATTGTCCCGGACATAACGCGCGCGGATGTCCGGGCTGCAGCTGGACGGCAAGCTGGCTCCGGCCCGGTTGCATGCTCCTGCCACGTCGAAGCGCGAACGCGCCCGATCCCAGCGGCCTTGCTCGCCCCCGCCGAAAGGTCAGTGCGACAGAAACACAGGGATTGGCGAAGCCGAGATCAAGAAATGGCTAGGGCCACCGAGGACGCGCTGAACAAGTTTGGGATGCCGGTATCCGCCCATCACGATGATGTCGGCGTCAAACCCCTGAGCAGCGTCGATCAGGCGCTCTCCGACGGACTTGCCGAGACTGTCGGCATTCTGAACGGTGACCTGGAGTGCGTGCCGAGCCAGATGTGTCGAGATGTCGAGACCCGGCGCCGCGCCATGCCGCCCAGGGCCAATCTCAGCATCGACGGTCACGACACAGATGTCTGCGCCCGGGCCCAGCATCGGGAGGGCATCATGGATGGCGCGCGACGCCTCACGGCTCGCGTCCCAGGCAAACAGGATCCTTTTTCCCAGCGCGCCGCCTTTCCATGTTTCAGGCAGCACAAGCACGGGCCGGCCGGCCCCGAAAAGCGCCCCCTCGATACATTCTCCATGCTGGTTCTGGTCCGGCTTTGACGGCATACGAACAATCATGAGGTCAGAATATCTCGCAAAAACCGCGACGGCCGGCGCAAGTGCGGTGTTGAAAGTGTGCGTTTCGCGGTACTCCAAACCGGCAGCCGTTTGCCGGCAGTGTGCCATCAACCCTTCCTTGAACGCCTGAAAGCCGTCCTGAGCTGCCCGTAGCTGCGTATAAAATGCGGCTTGGGCGCCATCCATGCCATCGCTGTAAAGCGGCGCCGGATGCACGCCAATGGCGCAGCAACTCAGGTGGGCTTCCCAAGCGTCAGCAATCCCGACTGACTGGTCGATCAGTCCGTAATCGGATTCAAGAGACGAAATGCAAACCGAAACATCACGAAAGCCCATGGTGACAATCCTCCAAGACTACACGGCTTGCTCGAACCTTTCACCGGAAGCCGAATTTGAACGATACGTAGGTCTACAGACTTCAATGCAGGACGATCCTTCAGCGCACCGGTGCTCCATTCGCGAACGCGAACCATTCGTCATCGCGGTCATCAGGCGGTGTGAGCCGCGCCATAGACCCCGGAGACCATTTTTTAGGAGCAATGCAGGGAACGCGCTGACCTGCAACGTGAATTCGGCCGAGGCCTTTGCCGCCTCACTTCGGCTCAGCTTCCTGATGACCGGACGGCGGCGACCCTGCCGGACGCCGAATACGCTGATCGGAGCCGATATGGCTCGTTCGGGACAATCAGCAAAAATCCTGGGGCGGTTTGCAGAAATTGAACCCCGCACCAAGACAAGTCTGGGTGGTTTACAGCCGTTTGCGTGGTCAAGCTGACCAAACGTCAGTTGTCCGGGCTCTCTGACTCCAGGCGTCTTCGGACGATGCTCAGAAGGCTGAGCGTCCGATCGATCTCCCCGCGCTCCAACCCCTTTGCCAAGGCATTGATCCAAGGCTTTTGATGGCGGTCTGCCGCAGCGTAGATGGCTTGTCCCTTGCGCGTCAATGTCACGAGACGGGCCCGGCGATGAGCGGGGTTTTCCTTGAAGGCGACAAGACCGTCTGATTCGAGCTCATTGACGATGCGCTGCACCGCTTGGCGTGTCAGTCCCATGCTGCGCGCAAGCCAGGATACAGTCTGCGGTTCGCTGGCAAAGTGGATGGCGCCCAACACCTGCCAACGCGCGCTGGTTAGGCCCGTTCCGGCCACCAGTTTGTCGCCTGCCGACAACAGGCGGCCATTTAGACGAAACACTTCAAGCACCAGCTCGGTCAGAGCTGCGCCTTCACGGGAATGCTTTGCATCAATCATGTGCCATCCTCCATATTGACAATGCATTGTCAATCTATACATTGACAACATGTTGTCGTTTTGAGGCGGGCATCGTCCTGTTGCAGATCAAGTCTTTGGATTCCACATGCTCATTGGCGGACCAGCTCGTTGAAGCGCAATCGCCGGTGATTCTGGTAAATCTGTTTGAGGTCGATCCGCAGGATGAGGCGGCACTTCTGAGCGCCTGGGAAGGCGACGCCAACTGGATGAAGCAGCAGCCCGGGTATATCTCCACCCAGCTGCATCGCGCGGTCGGTGCAAGCCGGCTCTACCTCAACTATGCGGTCTGGGAATCGGTCGCGCATTTCCGCGCCGCCTTCATGCATCCTGATTTTGCGTCCGCGCTCGCGCACTACCCTTCGAGCGCGGTTGCTGCGCCCCATCTTTTCCGCAAGCTGGCGGTCGCCAACCTTTGTACTGATTAATCTTTCTCTGCGAGGCGTAGCTCATGCTAAACCGCATTCACCCCGTCGCCGGCGCCCTTGCGTTTTTTCTGATCTGCAGTTTTTGGCTCGCCACGGCCTTGAGCGAAGCGATTGGGTCTCGCGAACTGGTCGTGAGCGTCAAATCCGCAATTCCTTGGGGCTTTCTCCTGCTCGTCCCGACCCTTGCTGTTGTCAGCGGCTCTGGCTTTGCGTCGGCCAAGGGGCGGCGCGGCGGTCTGATCGGTGCGAAGCTGAAGCGTATGCCAATCATTGCCGCCAATGGGGTATTCGTCCTCATTCCTGCAGCGCTGTTTCTGGCGGCGAAGGCGCGCGCGGACCAGTTCGATATGGGCTTCTACGCCGTGCAGGCGATCGAACTGCTTGCCGGCTTCATGAACATGAGCCTGCTCGGGTTGAATATGCGCGACGGCTTCAAAATGAAGGGACGCTTTCGAAAGGGCTCCCAACGCGCCTAGCGCTTTCTTGGCATCGACGGGCGAACGGCGCGCTGGCGCGGACGTCGGGCAAGGGCCAGGTCGGCATTCGCTGTCAGATTCCCTGACTGGCAGGAGCGATTCGGCCGGGCCATCCGGCGGCCGCATCGCCGACGGGCCGGACGTCGCCGAACGGGGGGGGCGCCGTCCCGTCTCTTACCGTGTATGGGATCAGCATGTCAAAATGGAACCAGCACATTGTCCTTGATGTTGAGGCTGATGGCCCGTGCCCAGGGCTATACAACATGATCTCGTTCGGTTTGGTCTGTGTCGGCGATCCAACCCTCAGCTTTCTTGGCGAGGTCGCTCCAATCGTGGACTCGCCGGGAATTGCCAGTGCGCGCGAAGTAAGTGGGATAACCTTCGAGGCTCAGCAGGCGTTCGCCAAACCGGAGAACACCATGCGCTCAGCCACGCAGTGGATCGCCAGGCTTACGGGTGGCGGGCGACCGATTTTCTGGTCGGATAATCCGGCGTTCGATTGGCAGTTCTGGAACTATTACTGCCATCGTTTCGTTGGCGAGAACCCCGCCGGCTTTAGCGCTCGCCGTATCGGGGATTTGGACGCCGGCCGCCGCAACGAACCGCTCAACACGTCGGCTTGGAAGAAGCGCAGAGATACGGCGCACACGCACAATCCCGTTGACGATGCCCGGGGCAATGCCGAGGCGCTCGGTTGGATACTCGAGCAGATGGGGCAGTCGCTGAACGGCTGACCGGATCGAATCCGGTCATCGGGAAGGCAAGTCGTCACCCGGCGCAAACTCGCGCAAAGCCATCAAAGCGGCTCGCGAGGCGAGGGGCTTGTGGACCGCGGCGCGGGGATCCCAATATTTGGACGATTCGCCTTGATCTTGGATCGAAACCGACCGAGCGCGTTGGATGAAGCATGGACCCGCCGAGGGATCCTGTCCGCTTGCTCCGACACACGTGGTTCGGGACTCGCCAGCGCCTAGACGCCCTCAATCGAGCCATCTTTTAGCGTCACACGCCGGGTACAGCGTGCAGCGACGTGCTCGTCATGTGTGCAGATGAGGAAGGTCGCCTTGTCGTCCCGGTTCACTTCGCGCATCAGGTCGAGAACTTGCTCGGCCGCGACCCGGTCGAGGCTTCCCGTCGGTTCGTCGGCCAGTATCAGTTCGGGTTTGTTCATCAGGGCGCGTGCAATGGCGACGCGCTGCTTCTGCCCGCCGGAAAGCCGGGTCGCTGGAAAGTCCATCCGGTCAGCAAGGCCAACCCGCGCGAGAAGGTCTCGCGCTCTGCGGCGCATGGCGGGGCTGATTGCGCCCGCGGGCGCTGCAGCCGGGAAAGCCACATTCTCAGTGGCTGTGAAATCGGGCAGCAGATGATGAAACTGGAAAATGAAACCGAGTCGCCGGTTGCGAAACTGCGCGCGCTCCAGATCCGAAAGTCCCTCCACGCTTTGTCCCGCGATTGAAAGTGTCCCTGCGGTCGGTTTGAGCAGGAGCCCGACAATCGACAGAAGCGTGGACTTTCCCGAGCCGGACGCGCCCAGCAGGGCCGCCAGTTCGCCTTGCTCCAGGATGAGGTCGACGCCCTTCAGCACTTCGGTGAGTTCGTCACCATTGCGAAACGTCATACCGATCCCGCGCGCATCGAGAAGCGCACTCATTGCTGGATTGCCTCTAGAGGGTCCAGTCGTGCGGCCGACCTGGCGGGGATAACCGAAGCCAGAACAGCGCCTATCGTCGTGAGCAGGAAGACGGCAATGTATCCGCCTTCGCGAGGTGCAATCGGAAGCACCATTGTTCCATCGGGCTTGGTCAGCGTCTCCAGCCACGAGCAGAGGGCAAACCCGCTGGCACAGCCGATGCCGGCGCCAACCATGCCGATCAACAGGCCCTGCAGAACAAAGACCGCAGCGACGAAAGCGCTGGAGACGCCGAAGGCGCGCATGATCCCGATTTCCCCGCGCCGGCGATTGGCAGACAGGCTGAGGGCGCTTGCGATGCCGATCAGGACCGATATCAGAGAGAAGGCCTGAATCAGCGTGCCGGTCTGCGACTGGGCATCAAGTGCGCCCTCAAGGCTTGCATTTTTCTCCTGCCATGATGTGGCCCGAAGACCCGTTGCCTCATGCAGGAACGTCGCCATTTCCCGGGCGCTGTCAGGATCGTAGAGCTTGATCTCGATGTTCGTGATCCCCTCTGGCAGCAGAAAGAGAGGGCGAGCGGTCTGGATCGAGAGATAGGCCACCCGCTCATCAAGGCTTTGCAGGCCTGTCTGGAAAACGCCGCGGACGATCAGGAGCCTGTCGATGCCGCGATCTGTCCTCAATAGAACAGGTTGACCCGATGAGAGGCCGAGGGTTTCCGCCAGCCTGGAACCGATCAGAATACCGTCCGCACCGAGGCTGGCCTCACCGCTGATGATCTCGGTGCTGATCGATGAGATCGCGTCGATATCGGCCGGGTCAAGTGCGGTGACGGCAACCGGCGAAACCGCTTCTCCTTTGACCAGGAATGCACTTCCCGAAATCTGCGGACTGATCGCCGACACAGCCGGGTGACTGCGCAGCAGCGATACCGTCGATTTCCAGGCCCGAATTTGCCGGCGCTGAAAGGTCGAGATGATCGCGACCGACGCCACCTCGGCATCGGGACTCGGCAGAACGCGCGCCATCCGGGTTTCCGGGTCGAGGGAAATGTGGGCGCTATTTGCCGTCACATCATCGGTCAGACGGATGGCCAGTCCCCCAATCAGGGCCGTGATGAAAACAAAAGCCATGACCCCAAGCGTGACGCCCGATACCAGGAGTGCCGTCTGGGCCGGATTGGAGAACAGATAGCGGCGGGCAACCGTGAAGGCGAACATGGGCTCAAGGTCCCTGCGTCGCAGCGGGCGGCAACACACGCTCACGCACCCGGGCCGATGGACGGGTTTCGGCGGGCGTGACGACCACTCGGTCTCCGTCTGTCAGACCGCTTTCAACGATCGCATTCAGAGACGGCCAGTCCGCAATCTGAACCGCCCGGATCTGCACGCGTCCTTCGCGGTCAACCACGTAGACCCTCGGCTGCGTCGCCGCATCGAGCACGGCCCGGCGCGGCACCGAGATTCCGGCCTCCAGGACTTCGACAACGACCGTGATATCCACTGAACGGCCGAGGGGGATGTCCATGGCTTGATTTGGGACGAACGTGACGAGACGTCCGCCAGTGGCCGCATCCACGCGCGGAGAAACCTCGAGGAGCCGCGCCTGAAAGACCCGGTCTGAGCCTGATAGGGCAGCGCGTGCGGACATGCCGGGCCGCAAGACATCGGCATAGGCTTCGTCGACATCGGCCTGAAGTTCAACGCGCCCTACCGAGCCCAACTGGAAGAGCGTTGTCTCCGCCGAAATGACCTGCCCATTGTCAATCGGTCGTACAAGAACGATCCCTGCCATCGGCGCCCGAATGGTGAACTCATTATTCCGGGCGGATATGGCCGCCCTTTCGGCCGTCGCGGCGTCCAGGGCGGCCTCGGCCACTTGAAGGACGGCGCGTGCCTCGTCGAGCGCCGCCGGCGAGGCAACCTGTCGATCCGCGAGCGTGCGGGTTCTGTTGAAGACCAGCTTCGCCCGGTTGACTTCGGCTTTCGCCGCACGTTCGCGCGCGATGAAAGCGTCTGCCTCAGCCCGCTCAGCCGAGGAGCGGATGGTCGCGAGCGCGTCGCCTGCCTCGACAAGGTCTCCATCGTCGCGGAATAGGCCGACAACCTGTCCGGGGTTTGGTGACCTCACATCCAAGAGATTCTCTGGGCGAACGCGGCCTACCACAGACAGTGTCTTCTCGATCAGGCGGGGCTCCAACTGCAGAACGGACACTTCTGGCGGTCGCATCAACGACCAACCCACAAAACCGGCAAATGCCGCGCCCAGGACCGCCCCCGCCAGAAGGAGCTGGCGCCGCGTCTGCACCGCACGGGCGTCGCTCGCCGGTTCGAGACGGCCGGGCACAGGCGGCGCAATAGGCGTTTCGGGGTCGTCTTCGTCCGTCATCGGAAGCGACTTGCAGAACGCTGGCGCATTTGGACACGGCCCCGTATCAAAAGTTTGGCGGAGCGAACGCTACGCCCAGCGCCGCAGCGCTGCACGTGAGCTTTAACACTCATTCTCTAGTCCAGTAGGACTCTTCGCTTGCTGCGCGAACCCGCGGCCGGTGCCGCTGTCGGAATGGCACCTCTCAATCCGGGGCGCTCAAGGCGACCTTCGAAGGTTGTTGCAGCAGGCGCATCGCGCAAGATCAGCCCCAGACGGCACAGCGCCGAGTTCTGCGCCAAATGACCTCGTCCAGGCGTTTCCAGACGCGGTCTCGCGGCGCAGCGATGGGCCGCTCAACGACGTTCCGCCGCAGGGGCAGGCGATGCGTCCGAAGGGGTGAACTGGAACTCGCGTCGGTCGGCGTCAGCAAAAGGCTACGAGGCCAGAGCTCGGATACGCCGGTATTAACCTTCCTGGTTCCTTGCAGCTTCCGCCGGGGCGGGCTAATCGCTGCGTTGATGTCAAAGCAAACCCAGACGAGCCGCAAGACGGTCAAGGATATCACGGCGGCCAAGGGCTCGACGCCGCTGGTATGTCTCACAGCCTATGACGCCCCGACCGCCGCCCTGCTGGATGAACACGCGGATCTGCTGCTGGTCGGCGACAGTGTCGGCATGGTCGTTCACGGCCTGCCGTCGACGGTCGGCGTGACGATGGAGATGATGATCCTGCACGGACAGGCGGTGATGCGCGGTTCGGAAAAGGCGTTCGTCGTCGTCGACATGCCGTTCGGCTCCTACGAGACGAATGCGGACCAGGCCTTCCTGAACGCCGCGCGGATCATGAAGGAGACCGGCTGCCAGGCCGTCAAGATCGAGAGCGGCGCCTATGCAGCGGCCCAGATCTCCCATCTTGTGGAACGGGGCGTTCCGGTCATGGGGCATGTCGGCCTGCGTCCGCAGGCGGTCAATGTGGATGGCGGCTTCCGGGCCAAGGGCCGCACCGCCGACGAGCGTGAGCGGGTGATCGCAGAAGCCCGGGCCGCCGAGGAGGCCGGGGCTTTCGCCATCGTCATCGAAGGGGTCGCAGAAGACCTCGCCGCAGAGATTACAGCCCAGGTCCGCTGCCCTACCATCGGCATCGGCGCTTCCAGTGCCTGCGACGGCCAGATCCTCGTGACGCCGGACATGCTGGGCTTGTTCGAGTGGGCGCCGAAGTTCGTGCGCCGCTATGCCAGCCTGAACATGACCATTTCGGAAGCGGTCGCCGCCTATGCGGCGGATGTCCGCGCCCGCCAATTCCCCGGCAAGGCCGAAACCTACTCGATGCGAAAACCTGAGGTCTAACAGCGCTGATCCGTTGCAGGCGCGCCGTGCCGCGTCTAGGTTCGCGCCGAATCCCCGCTGAAGCTCGCCGGAGACACACTTGTCCGACATTTTTACTGAAGTCGATGAAGGCGTACGCCAGGAAAAACTGGCAAGCTGGTGGTCCCGCTGGCGGCCGTTCATCTATGGCGCCGTGGCCGTCCTGGTCGGTTCCGTTGCGATCAACGAGTTCATCGTGAAGCCGCAAACCACCGCCACTCGCGCCGCCCGTGCGCTCGAACTCGAGACAGCGGTCAAGGCGCTGGAAGACGGCCAGTATGAGGAGGCCGAAGCGGCCTTCAAGGCGATTGTCGATGGCGGCTCGAAGCTCGCGCCTCTGGCGGCGCACTATCTGGCGCGCACCCAGCTGGAAGGGCGCGGTGACGCCGTGGCGGCGGCCGACACGCTAGCTGCGATCGGCGGCACCGAAGGCGGCCCGTATGAGCGCCTCGCGCTGCTCAAGTCCGCCTATTTCCGGGCGGATACGCTGTCGATGTCCGAACTCGAAGTCACGCTCGGCGCGCTCGTCACCGAAGACACCGCACTGGGCGCGCTGGCCCGCGAGCTGATCGCGGCCAAGGCCTATGCCGACGGCGACATTGCCCGGGCCCGTACCGAATACAGCCGCCTCAAGTTTGATGCGGCGGCGCCCGAAGGCGTGGTTCAGCGCGCCGAAATCGCGCTCGATGCCATTCCGCTGCCGCCTGAAACGGCACCGGAAACGACGACACCCGAAACGACCGCGCCGGATACCGCGCCCGCCGAAGAGCCCCAGGAGACCGGCCAATGAAATTTTCCCGTACCGCCGTCGCCGTCACGGCGATCGCTTCGATTCTGGCGCTCAGTGCCTGCGCCAACATGCCGAACCTCGGCAGCAAGAAGAAAGAAGAGGCGGCGGCCGAGGAGAAGGCTGGCCGCATCACGATGGTGCTCGACCAGGAACGGATTGCGCCGAGCACGACCCTGACCGGCGTCGCCATCGAACTGCCGGAAGCGGTCGCTGTCTCGGCCTGGACGGAATCGGGTGGCAACCCGACGAAGGTGTCCGGGCACGTGATCGCGGCTCCGGCCCTGAACATTGCCTGGCGCCGCTCGGTCGGCAAGGGCTCCTCGAAGACGAGCGCCCTGACCACCCCGCCGGTGACCAGCGAGACGCTGATCTACACGCTGGATGCGAGCCAGACCGTCCGCGCCTCCAGCCTCGGCAACGGCTCGGAAGTCTGGACCAAGAAGCTTCGCGGCATCTCCAAGCGCGACAAGGCGGCGCTCGGCGGCGGTCTCGCCGTTGCAGGCGACACGCTCGTCGTGGCCAGCGGCTATGGCTATGTGATGGCGCTCGATGCGGCCACGGGCGCACAGAAATGGCGCCGCGATCTCGGCGCGCCGATGACCGGCTCGCCCACGATTGATGATGGCAGCGTCTTCGTGAACTCCAACAATAACGAGGTCTTCGGCCTCGACCTCGCAAATGGCGACACGCTCTGGAGCGATCAGGCGATTTCGGAATCGGCCCGCGTTCTGGGCAGTTCCAGCGTCGCCGCGATTGAAGACTTCATCATCGCGCCGTTCTCCTCCGGTGAGATCATCGCCTATCTAGGCGCCAACGGCCGCCGTCTCTGGACCGATGCGCTGACCCAGGCTGGCCGGTTCACGCCGATCTCCGAAATCAACGACATCGGCTCGCGCCCTGTGCTCGGCGCCGGTCTCGTTTTCGCCTCCAGCCAGTCCGGCACGACCGCCGCGATTGACGGCCGCAGCGGGACCCGCGTCTGGACCCAGCCGGTCGGATCGACCCGCGCACCGGCCCTGGTTGGCCGGTTCCTGTTCGTGCTCGGCATCAATGACGAACTGACCTGCCTCGATGCGGCGACCGGCGAAGCCTACTGGGTCATCCAGCTGCGCCAGTTCCAGGATGAGAAGAACAAGAAGAAGCGGATCTCCTATTCTGCCCCCATCGTGGCCTCTGGCCGGGTCATCCTGGTCTCCTCGCGCGGCGAGCTTCTGGCCTTCTCGCCTCAGGACGGCACGCAGACGGGCTCTTTGAAGCTGGGGGATACCGTGTATATCGAGCCGATTGCGGCGCAGGGACGGCTGTATGTCCTTACGGACGATGCCAAACTGATCGCCATCGACTAGGGCCGGCGCCCGCAGCGCCGCGCCCTCTCACCTTTGAGGAGGGCCTGGGCCTTGCCATTGAAGCTTGCCATTGTTGGGCGGCCGAACGTCGGCAAGTCCACGTTGTTCAACCGGCTTGCCGGAAAGAAGCTCGCGCTGGTCGATGACCAGCCGGGCGTCACCCGCGACCGCAAGATGGCGGAGGGCTGGCTCGCCACGCTGCCGCTGCTGCTGATCGACACCGCCGGGTTCGACAATGTCCGCGATGACAGTCTTGAGGCCCGGATGCGGGCGCAGACCGAAGCGGCGATTGCCGAGGCAGACCTTGCGCTGTTCCTGATCGATGCCAGGGTCGGTGTGACGCCGGAGGACGAAACCTTCTCGATGCTGCTGCGCAAGTCCGGCGTTCCGGTCGTGCTGGCGGCCAACAAGGCCGAGGGCCGTCAGGGCGAGGCCGGCGTCATGGATGCGTTCAGCCTGGGTCTCGGCGAGCCCGTCGGCCTGTCGGCCGAACACGGCGAAGGCTTCGCCGAGCTGTATGAAGCCATTCGCAACGTTCTCGGCCCGGAGGCCTTCGAGGCGGCGCTTGAAGAGGCTGAACCGAACTTTGCCGCCGGCGCGGGCGATGATGTGCTCGAAAAGCTCGCCCATATCGACATCGACGACATGACCCTGTCGGATGATGACCTTGTGGCCGCGATCGAAGCGGCAGATGTCGACACGCCGGAGCCGGAGGCCCCGGTCGTGCGGCCGATCCGGCTCGCGATCGTCGGGCGGCCGAACGCGGGCAAGTCCACCCTGATCAACCAGCTCATCCAGTCCGAACGCCTGCTGACCGGCCCCGAAGCCGGCATCACGCGCGATTCGATTACCATCGACTGGGAATGGGAAGGCCGCCAGATCCGCCTCGTCGATACGGCCGGCTTGCGCCGCAAGGCGCGGGTCCAGGAAAAGCTGGAGCGGATGTCGACCGCGGAGACCATCCGTTCGCTGAAATATGCCGACGTGATCGCGCTGGTGATGGACGCCAATGAAGCGCTCGAGAAGCAGGACCTGCAGATTGCGGACCTGGCCTTGCGCGAAGGGCGCGGCATCGTGCTGGTGATGTCGAAGTGGGATGCGATCGAAGATACCGACGCAGCCGCCCGCCACATCCGCGACCTCGCCAACCGGCTGATGCCGAACGCGGGCGGCGCGCCGGTCGTGTTCCTGTCCGGCCTGACCGGACGCAATGTCGACAAGCTGATGCCGGCGGTGGTGAAGGTCTACGGTGACTGGACCGCCAAGGTGAAGACCGGCGACCTCAACCGCTGGCTGCGCCATACCGTCGAGCACCACCCGCCGCCAAGCGTGCAAGGCAAGCGCATCAAGCCGCGCTATATGGCCCAGATGAAGGCGCGTCCGCCGACGTTCGTGCTGATCGCCTCACGCGGCGACCAGATGCCCGAGGGCTATAAGCGCTACCTGATCAACGGCATTCGGGAAGCGTTCAACTTCCACGGCGTGCCGATCCGCCTGTTTGTGCGCCAGGGCAAGAACCCCTATGCCGGCAAGATCGGTCCCGACGGCCCACCGCGCTACAAGCGCAAGGCCGAGTAGTCATTCCCGGAACGTGCGGGAGACCGAGTCTGTCAGGGGCTTCACGAGGTAGCTGAGAACGTTGCGGCTCTCGGTGCGCAGGCTGGCCTCGACCGGCATGCCGGGCAGAAGCTGAAACGTCGAGGCGGCGAGTGCGTCGTCGGGAATTTCGACGGTGGCTTCGTAGAAGGTCTGGCCGGTGGTCTCGTCGGCAAGCGCATCGGCGGAGACCGAAATCACCGTGCCGGTGAACTGGGGCGTCTCGTCCTTGTTGAAAGCGGAAAAGCGCAGGACGGCAGGCTGGCCGATGCTGATCTTGTCGATGTCCATCGGGCTGATGCGAACCTTGGCGACGAGGCGGTCGCTTTCCGGCACGATGTACATGATCGGCTCGGACGGCCGGATGACGCCGCCGACCGTGTGGGCGCGGATGCCCAGCACGCGGCCGGCGCGCGGC
>JBGSOU010000333.1:0-1801 GCA_041739025.1 Hyphomonas sp. | reverse complement strand
GCCGCACGGCCTTCGTGATCGGCCGGTTCCTGACCCCGGAGGAACGCCAGTCCTTCGCCGGCGCCCTGCGCAAGGCCCTCGCCGCCGCCCAAGGGCGTACCGCGCCGCACCAAGAAATCCAGCCTGATCATCGGCACCTGGAACATCCGGGATTTCGACAACAACAAGTTCCGCCACGGCCCCCGGCGCCGCGAAAGCCTTTTCTACATTGCCGAGATCCTTTCCGCTTTCGATGTCTGTGCGATCCAGGAAATCAACGAGGACCTGACGCCGCTGAAAGACGTGATCCGCCTGATGGGACCGGGCTGGGATTTCATCGCGACCGATGTGACGGTGGGCAGTTCCGGAAACCGTGAGCGGATGGCCTTCGTCTTCGACAGCCGGAAAGTCCGCTTCCGGAACATTGCCGGGGAAATCGTCCTGCCCAAACATGCGCTTTTGCCGGGCGAGCAGCAGTTCGCCCGCACGCCGTTCCTTGTCAACTTCCAGGCGGGCTGGTTCAAGTTTTCGCTGTGCACGGTGCACATTTATTTCGGCGAGGAATCCAAAGGCTCGGACGGATATCAGCGCCGCGTGCAGGAAATCGAATATCTCGCCAAGGAGATGGCCGGGCGGGCCGAGCGGGAGAAGGAGAACTATATCCTGCTGGGGGATTTCAACATCAAGAATCCCATCGACGAAACCATGCAGGCGCTGACCCAGGCAGGCTTCCAGCTGCCGCCGGAGCAGTATCCGTCAAACCTTCTCGGCACGAACTATTACGACCAGATCGCCTTCCGCACCCGGCCGGACGAGTTGACCTTCCTGTCCTCCGGCGCGTTCGACTGGTCGCAATCGGTTTTCCGACCCGAACATTATGAACACTATGCCCCCGCCCTGCCGGACCGTCACCGCGACCTTGGCGAAGGGGGCACACCCCGCGACAAGGCCAAGGACAAGGAGTATTATTCCAAGCGCTGGCTGACCTGGCAGATGTCCGACCATTTGCCGCTCTGGGTCGAGCTGGCGGTGGATTTCTCCGACGCCCACCTCCTCAACAACCTCGACCCCGCCTTCGAGACGGCCGGCGCCCCGGCCCAGCTTGAAGCGGACCGCGAAGACGGGATCGCCGCCGGCCTGCCGCCTGAACTTCCCGCACCCGTCCGCATGAAGACGAAAGGCCGCAAGGCGCCGAAGATCGCGCCGCCCGAGAAGAAAGGCACCCTCGCGCCTGCGCCCAAGATGACGGCGGGCGAAAGCTGGCGGATCTTCTGGTGGGTGGCCGGCGGCGGCATGGACCGGATGCGCAAGGCGCGCGAGGCCCACAAGACCGCCGACAAGCCAAAGAAAGCCAAAAAGGCGAAGGCCTGACCGCTCCGGACCTAACGGCGCCCGAACAGCTTCTCGATGTCCGAAAGTTTCAGTTCCACATAGGTGGGCCGGCCGTGATTGCACTGGCCGGAATGGGGCGTCGCCTCCATTTCGCGCAGCAGCGCGTTCATCTCGTCGCCCGTGAGGCGGCGCCCGGCGCGTACCGACGACCGGCACGCCATGTTGCCCATGACGTCCTCGAAACGCTCCTTCAGCGCGAGTCCGGCGCCATACTCTGCGAAATCGTCGGCAAGGTCGCGCAACAGACCTGCGGCGTCCATTTCACCGAACAGGGCCGGCGTCGCCCGCACGCAAACGGCACCCGGACCGAAAGCTTCCACCTCCAGACCCAGCGCGCCAAGCTCCCCGCTGCGCTCCAGGATGCGCGCGGCCTCGTCCTCGCTCATCTCCACGATGTCGGGGATCAGCAGCGCCTGACGGCGCACGCCGC
>JBGSOU010000310.1:0-5682 GCA_041739025.1 Hyphomonas sp. | reverse complement strand
GATGCCCACGCGCCGGTAACCAAAGCGGCGGCGCGTCGCCGCGATCTCGCGCATACGCTCGCGGATCTCCGGATTGTCCGGTTCCGCTTCTCGCCTGACGGTCTTCGGATCGACGCTGACCAACCGGCAAGCGCGGCGCTGGGAGATGTCGTACTTGTCGATCACTCGTCGCGCCGCCGCCCGCTTGGCATGGGGCGTCTTCAGTTCTTTCCCAGCAGGTCTTTCAGAATCGACACATCCAGCATGCTGTCGGCCAGCAGCTTTTTCAGCCGGGCATTCTCTGCCTCCAGCGTCTTCAGCTTGCGGGCGTCCGACACATCCATGCCGCTGTTCAGATTTCCCGAGCCACCTCTAAACCGGAGAGGTGTGCGGACATGGTGCGGGCACAAAAAATCAGCGGCCGGACAATCACTCCGGCGCCCTATTTAACACTATGTTTTTATTGGGGTTTTATGGTGCTGCTTATGTGACTTGAACACCTGACCCCGCATGAGGAAAGTTGTTTGCAGATCGTCGCAGCACGTTGGTATGGCGTTCGGTAAAGCTGGAAATCTTGAACGCCCAAACCAGCAGGCTCCGATCCTCGGCGTTGCCTTCGTCTTGTCGTTCGATGCAGGCTAAGCGTCGCCGATCAACGCGGCCCGCGCGCTTGGTACATCCAAATTCCAATGCCCTCACCCCGCCTGTCGCGGCGATGAAGGTCCATCCAAAACCCATCTGCTCAACCCGGCCGATATCCGCCGCATTCGGCCGCCCGCGCTGCATTCAGCGCGGGTGCACGATCACCGGCACGTCTTCGTAGCCCAGCACGAAGTTCGACAGGACGCGCGTGGGCTCGCCGACAAGCTCGATCCGGTCGTACCGCTTCAGGATTTCTTCCCACAGCAGGCGCAGTTGCATCTCCGCGACCCGGTTGCCCATGCAGCGGTGAATGCCGAAGCCGAACGAGAGGTGGCGGCGCGCATTTTCGCGGTCGATCCTGAAGACGTCGGGATCCTCGATCACCGTATCGTCCCGGTTGCCCGATGCGTACCACATGACCACCCGATCCCCCTTGCGGATCTGCTGGCCCTGGAACTCGACATCCTCCAGCGCCGTCCGGCGCATGTGGGCGAGCGGGGTCTGCCAGCGGATGATCTCGGACACCATGTTGGTGACGAGATGCGGATTGGCCCTAAGCTTGTCATATTCGCCGGGGAACTGGTTCAGCGCGACGACGCCGCCCGAGATCGAGTTTCGGGTCGTGTCATTCCCGCCCACGATCAGCAGCATCAGGTTGCCCATCAGCTCCATCGGATTGTTGACCATGTCCCGGGTTTCAGGATCGTGCGCGAAAAGCGAGATGAAGTCGAACTTGCGCGGCTCGGCGGCGCGCTGGTGCCAGAGCTTCGTGAAGTAGGCGAGGCACTTCATCAGCTCGGCTTCACGGTGTTTCATGTCGACTTCGACGCCGACCGTTTCCGATGTCGTCGTCACATCCGACCAGTATGGCAGAAGGTGGCGGTCCTCGAACGGGAAGTCGAACAGTGTCGCCAACATCTGTGTGGTCAGCTCTTTCGAGACATGCTCCACCCAGTTGATACGCTTGCCGGTCGGCAGGTCGTCGAGGATGTTGTTCACCCGCTGGCGGATGAGCGCTTCGATATCGCTCAACTGGCTCGGCGCCACGGCCGGCTGGACGGCCTTGCGCTGCACGTCATGGATCGGCGGGTCCTGCGCGATGAACATCGGCGTGTCGAAATCCAGCGGGGCATCGCCGATCACGATACTGCTCAGCGAGGAGAATTGCTTGTGGTTCGAATCGATGGCGACAATGTCGTTGAAACGTGTGATCGACCAGAACCCGCCAAACTGGCTGTCCGGACAAAAATGCACCGGCGCTTCCTTCCGGAGACGCCGGAAATACTCTCCGTGGGCGTTCTGCTGGAAGATTGCCGCTTTCGACACATCAAACGTGTCGAGGGGAAGCGACCAGGGATCCGGCACGGCATGCGGCCAGGTTTGCAACGTATCAGCCATCAATGTTCCTCCCGGGCCAACTTTGCGGCCTCTGAAGCAACCATAGCTCGAAGTGGCGCGCGCGGAAACGCTTCAGGCGGCGCCAATTGTGGTGCGGTGCAGCAGACGGTCATGCCCGGCATAGCCGCCGGTCGCCATGTGAAGGGTGCACCGGTTGTCCCACATCACCAGCATGTTGGCGCTCCATCTGTGCCGGTACTGGAACTCCGGCCGGGTCTGCCAGCGATACAGCTCGCCGATCAGGGCGGCGCTTTCGTCGGCGGCCAGGCCATCGATGGCGATGATGTAACCGGCCGTCCCGAACAGCGATTCGCGTCCGGTTTCGGGATGAACGCGGATCAGGTCATGCAACTGCGCCGCTTCGGCCTCCTCGGACGGCCGAATGTCCATCGACCGGCCCTTGTCGCCCGCGCCGTAGAAGCCGGCAGGGGCATAGGCATTGCGGGCCGAGTGAACGGCGCGTTTGCCGTCGATGCGTTGGCGCAGCCCGGCGGGCATCTGCTCGAGGGCGAGATACTGGTTCGTGAACAACGTATCGCCGCCGGTGGGCGGAATGGTGATCCCGTAGAGACAGGTTCCCTGCGGCGGCCGGGCCTGGAAGCTCCAGTCCGAATGCCAGCTCTCGGCGAAGATTGGCGCGGTCTCGTCGGCTTTCCGCTTCACGGCAATGATGTGCGGATGACCGGGAATCGGCGCGATGAAGGGATCGTCGCCGAATGGGCCGAAGTTCAATGTGTAGCTTTCCAGCTGGTCATCGGTCAGCGTCTGGTCCGGAAAAGCCAGCACCTGGTGCGCGAGCCAGGCGCTGCGGATCGCGGCAACGGTGTCCGCGCCGAGCGGCCGGGACAGGTCCACCCCCCGGACCGTAGCACCGCAAGCTTGCCCCGAGGGCGTGACAGTCAGGCTCATTCCATCCTCCCGGTTTTTTGGGGACCTTACCACAATGCGCGCGCTCGCCTAGAAAGCGATAATGAGCGATCTTTTCGAATCCGCCGGCCTGTCCGGAGATGCGCCGCGCCCGCTGGCGGACCGGCTGCGCCCGAAAACCCTGCAGGCGGTGGTCGGGCAGGACCATCTCGTCGGACCGGATGGGACCCTGTCCCGGATGCTCTCCGCAAAACGCTTGTCCTCGATCATCCTCTGGGGGCCACCGGGCGTCGGCAAGACGACGATCGCACGCCTTCTGGCGGCCGAAACCGATCTCGAATTCGAGGCGATCAGCGCCATCTTCTCCGGCGTGAAAGACCTGCGCGCGGCGTTCGACCGGGCCGAGGCGCGCCGCAAGATGGGCACGGGCACGCTGCTTTTCGTCGACGAGATCCACCGCTTCAACCGCGCCCAGCAGGACGGGTTCCTGCCGTTCGTCGAAAGCGGCGTGGTGACGCTCGTCGGCGCAACCACGGAGAATCCGAGTTTCGAGCTCAACGGCGCTTTGCTGTCGCGCTGCCAGGTGATGGTGCTGAAACGGCTGGAGGAGGCCGGGCTGGAATTGCTGCTCACCCGCGCCGAGGCCTCCGAGGGCCGCCGCCTGCCGGTGACGAAGGGCGCGCGCCAGATGATCCTGCAGATGTCGGACGGCGACGGACGCTACCTGCTCAATCTCGCCGAACAGGCCTTCGCGATGATGGGTGAACCCGGTCTTCTGTCTCCTGACGATCTGGCGAAGTCCCTGTCGAAGCGCGCCGCCGCCTATGACAAGGACCGCGAGGAGCATTACAATCTGATCTCCGCGCTTCACAAATCCGTACGCGGATCGGATCCGGACGCAGCCCTATACTGGTTTGCGCGGATGCTGGAAGGCGGGGAAGATCCGCTCTTCCTCGCCCGCCGCCTGATCCGCATGGCGAGCGAGGATATCGGGCTTGCCGATCCGACCGCGTTGATGATCGCCGGCGAGGCGGCGCGCACCTATGAGCGTCTCGGGTCGCCCGAAGGCGAACTGGCGCTCGCGCACTGCGTCATCCATCTGGCGACGGCGCCGAAGTCGAACGCGGCCTATGTCGCCTACAAGGCCGCCCGCCGGGCGGCGGCTGAAACAGGCAGCCTGATGCCGCCCAAACATATCCTCAACGCGCCAACCGCGATGATGAAGGATCAGGGGTACGGGTCGGGTTACCAGTATGACCATGATGTCGAGGGCGGCGTTTCGGGCCAGGACTACTTTCCGGACGGCCTGAAACGGCCGGTCTTCTATGATCCGAAAGGGCAAGGCCGGGAGGCGCCGATTGCCGAGAAACTGAAACAACTCGCCGCCCTCAGGAAATCCCGCCGCGATGGTTGAGGGGCCTGCCGGAATGCGCCTTGATCCGGACGCTGCGGCGCGTTTGATCGCAGTGCAATTTCCTGAACTGGCGGGCAGGGCGGTCTGTCCCCTGGACGCCAAGGGCACGGACAATCACATCTTCCGTATCGGGAGCGATTTGTGCGCGCGGTTTCCGAAAGTGGCATGGGCCGCCGCGACCGCCCAGCGCGAGGCCCGGGCGCTTCCTCGGTTTTCCGGCGCGCCGCTTCCGGTTCCTGAAGTCTATGGGTTGGGCGCAGCCGGAGAAGGGTATCCGCACCCCTGGTCCGTGTTGAGCTGGTTGCCCGGCACGCCACTTGAAGACTGTGCCATCGGCGATCCGTTTGCGCTGGCGCACGATCTGGCCGCGTTTTTCGGATACGTGCGCAGCGTTCCGCCGGACGAGGCGTTCCGGTTTGGCGCCGAAAACAACGGACGCGGCGCGCCGCTGGCCAGTCGAACAGTGCCGTTCGAAGCGGCGCTGGCGCGGTTGCCGGATCTAGATTCCACCTTTGCGGAACGGCTCTGGAGAGAAGCGCTGCGGGCAGACGATTCCGCCCAGCCGGTCTGGCTGCACGGCGATGTGCATCCCGGCAATGTCCTCGTTGCGGACGGGCGACTCTCGGGCGTGATCGACTGGGGCCTGTGCGGGGTCGGGGACGGCGCCTGCGATCTGCTCACCGCGTGGGCGATGTTTGACCGAGCCCCCCGCGACGTATTCCGCCGCGCGATGGGCGCCGGTGATGTCGAATGGCTGCGAGGTGCAGGCTGGGCCTTGTCAATGGCCGTGATCTACCTGCCTTACGCGTATGAAAGCGGCCTTCGCTCCGACATGTCGGAGCGGATGATCGCGCGTTTGATGGAAGAGTTTGCATGACCCGGAATCGCCCTGTGCCTGAACTGTCGCCTGAAGAGATCGCGCATGTGCGCGCGATGGTGATCCACGAGGACAATTCGCTGATCGCGTTCAACAAGCCGGCCGGTCTTGCCGTTCAGGCGGGAAGCGGTGTGGCCCAGTCGCTCGACACGCTGATGGCGGCGTTTGCCAAATCGAACGGCAAGCGCCCGCGCCTGGTTCACCGGCTCGATCAGGGCACCTCCGGCGTCATCGTTGCCGCGAAAACCCAGCCGGTGGCGGCGGCATTGTCGGACGCATTTGCCGGGCGGGATGTGCAGAAAACCTATCTGGCGCTGGTCAAAGGCCCGCTGCCTCCGGCCGAGCACGGCGTGGTGGACGCCGCTTTGGTGAAGGTGGAGGAGGGCGGAAAATCCCGCATGATCCTCGCGCGGGCCGGCCGCAAAGGCGCGCAGGCCGCGCGGACCGGATGGCGCGTGATCGCCCGCAACGGCGCTTTCGGCCTGCTGGAACTTTCCCCGGAAAC
>JBGSOU010000299.1:0-13736 GCA_041739025.1 Hyphomonas sp. | reverse complement strand
GCGGCGTCCCCTGGGACGCGCTGGATGACGGCCTCATGCTGAAGGCTTTGCCGGGTGTGCATTGCGCAGGCGAAATGATCGCCTGGGACGCGCCGACGGGCGGCTATTTGCTGACCGCCTGTCTGGCGACCGGGCGCGTAGCGGGACGGGGGGCGGCCAAGTCGTCCTAAGGCCTCTCGCGCTTTGCCACGCTCAAAACATGTTGGAATGCCGCTTCAAATGTTGCTTCGACCGCGGACGAACTGATCGGTTCTCCAATAGGCTTTCTGACGCGGAATCCCAAGAGTTGAACCGGATCCAGAAAGAGTGCTGTTTCACCTTCAAACTCAACCTCTAGAACGGGGTACCCGGACTGTGTCATGAGGTGGGACGTTCTGCTGCGCGCAAGCTCCCACTCCTGATGCAGATCATTGATCACTGTTAGAATTGATGCCGGATAGTAGCAGAAAAGGCGGTGATCGACCCGGTATGTCACGTCATACTCTTGGGTATGCACGGTCGGAATTCGTTGGAAATCCAAGCCATCAAGAGACAGAGAGGCAGACTTCCTCTTTATCTTCGGAAGCTCAGGTTTGAACTCGATGATGAAGGTGCTCACGTTTGATATCCGCGTAGAATCCCTACCGACACATACCTTGCCAGCAATAGCGAGATTTCCAACCAAAGAAGCGGGAGGATTGCCCTAAATCGCCGGCTGGATTGGCCCTTCGGCTCGTCCGTGTACGAATTGGTCCACGTATTCGTTGCCGCTGTGCATCACGTCTGCCGCCGGGCCGCGCCAGATGATCTTGCCTTCGAAGAGCATGGCGATTTCGTCGGCGATCTTGCGGGCCGAGGGCATGTCGTGGGTGATCGAGACGGCTGCCGCGCCGAGGCCGCGGACCATTTCGAGGATCAGGTCGTTGATGGCGTCCGCCGTGATCGGGTCGAGGCCAGTGGTGGGCTCGTCGAAGAAGATCAGGTCCGGCTCCGAGATGATCGAGCGGGCGAGGGAGACGCGTTTCTGCATGCCGCCGGAAATCTCGGCGGGGTAGAGACCCGCAACGTCTGACCCCAGACGAACCTTTTTCAGCGTCTCCAAGGCCCGCTCTTTGGCGTCCTTGCGCTTCGTGCCGGGGGTGTTGATCAGGCGGAAGGCGACGTTTTCCCAGACGGTGAGCGAGTCGAACAGCGCGCCGGACTGGAACAGCATGCCGATGCGCGCGCGCATCTGCTCGCGCGCCTTGCCGGTCGCCTTGGTCACGTCCTTGTCGTCAAAGAAGATCTTGCCCTTGTCCGGCGTCATCAGGCCGAGGGCGTTCTTCAGCATCACGGACTTGCCCGAGCCCGAGCCGCCGATCACCACAAGGCTCTGCCCGCGTGCGACTTCCAGATCGATTCCGCGCAGCACTTGTTTCGTCCCGAAGGATTTCTCGACGCCTTCCAGTTTCAGCAGCGGCCCGCTCATAGCCCGATCTCCACGAAGAAGGTGGACAGGGCGTAGTTGAAGGCCAGCACCAGAACCGCCGCGCCGACCATCGACAGGGTTGCTGCCCGGCCCACACCGGTGGCGCCCGCCTGGCTGCGGTCGCCCTGGTAGCAGCCCATGATTGCAATCACGCCGCCGAACACGACCGCCTTGATCAGGCCGGCAAGGATGTCGTCCCGGGTCACGAAATCCAGCGTGTTGCGCAGGTAGACCGTGGAGTCGAACTCGAGCCCGAAGACGCTGACCATCCAGCCCCCCATGACGCCCATGATGTCGGCCACGGCTACCAGCATCGGCATCATCAGGACGGCGGCAATGAAGCGCGGGGCGTAAAGGTAGCGGAAGCGCGAGGCGGAGAGTGTTTCGAGCGCGTCGATCTGCTCGGTCACGCGCATCGCGCCGATTTCGGCGGCGATGCCCGCCGAGACGCGGCCCGCCAGCATCAGGCCGGTGATGACCACGCCGAGTTCGCGCGTGATGCCCAGCACGACGATGCTCGGCACCAGCTGTTCAGCCCCGTAGCGGCTGCCGCCCTCATAGATGTTGAGGGCGAGTGCCGCGCCAATGAACAAGGCCGAAAGCCCGACCACGGGCAGGGAGAAAAACCCGATCCGCACCATCTGGCCGAGGATCTCGCCGGCATACCAGCGCGGCGTGAAGGCGGCGGCCTTGACGCGGCCCGCGAAGACGGCGAGCTGGCCGACTTCGGCGAACAGGCCGAGCGCGGCGCGGCCGATGAGCTGCAGGGGATTTGTCATGCGGCCTCAGCGATAGTTGCGTTGTACGCGCGGGCCAAGCCCGGTCAGCAGCTCATAGCCGAGCGTGCCGCAGGCCGCAGCCTGCACTTCCAGATTGGCATGCTCCCCGAGAAATTCAACGCGCTGGCCCGGCTTCAGCGTCTTTGGGCCGTCGGTGACGTCCAGTGTGAGCAGATCCATCGAGATCCGCCCGGCAACCGGGCAGGCCACGCCGTCGATCCAGCCCGAGAGCTTGCCGGATCCGGCGCGGGGCAGGCCGTCAGCATAGCCGATGGCGCAGGTGGCCAGAAGGCGGTCCTCGGTCAGCGGATGTGTCGCGCCATAGCCGACGCTGGTGCCCTTGCGGCCGGTGAACACGCTGATGATCGTTGCCTCGAGCAGAACACCCGGTTTCAGCTGGACATCCGGTGGCGGAGCCGTGCCGCCATACAGCGCAAGGCCGGGGCGTGTCAGGTCAAAGCCATAGCCCTTCCCAAGGAAGCACCCGGCAGAGTTGGCAAGGCTGGCGGGCGTGTCCGGGAAGGCGTCGGCAATTTCCTCGAAGGCCTTGCGCTGGCGCAGGTTCATCGGATGTTGCGGGTCGTCCGCGCAGGCGAGGTGGCTCATCACCAGCACCGGGGCCAGGCGGCGCAAGGCCGTTGCTTCGGTATCGATCAGGCTTGGCGGAAGGCCCAGCCGGTTCATGCCGGTATCAACATGGATGGCGCAGGTGCCGTGCGCTGCCGTGGACCAGAGCTTCAGGTGAAGCTCGCTCGACAGCACGGCCGTCAGCTCGCCATCCCGGTAGGCGGCCATCTCGCCGCGCATCGGGCCGTTGAGCACGAAGATGCGGGGACCCCGGCCGACCGCCTTGCGCAGGGTCAGCGCCTCATCGAGATAGGCGACGAAAAATGTCGTGCAGCCCGCGATCTTGAGCGCGCGGCCAATCTTGGCGGCGCCGAGACCATAGGCATCGGCCTTCACGACAGCCGCAGTCGTCGCGCCGGGATGCAGGGCATCCAGGGTGCGCCAATTGTCCACGATGTTGGACGTCAGCACGGTCGCGCGGGGCAGGAAACTCATGGGATCAAGCGCTAAGCGAGATTGAGGCAGATGTCATCCCGGCTATTTCGGCGCCTGGTGATGGGCGATCCAGGCGGAGCCCTTCATGTTCCAGACCGGCGTGAAGAACACCATCCAGGCAATCAGCAGGATCATGCCGCCGGCCGGCACGACCGCGATTTTCTGGGGCCCGAACATGTCGACGAGGGCGCCCATCAGGGCGGCGCCGAACGGGGCCCCGGCCATGAAACCCAGCTGGTAGATCGAGAGGACCCGCGCCAGTTTGGCCTTGGGCGCGGAGTCCTGCACGATCGAGCGGCTCATCGCGATCGAGATGCCGGCGGCAAGGCCCCACACGAACACGATGCCAAGGAACATCCAGTGGGCAATCGTGCCCATCATCGCGAGAATTGATACCGATGCGATCAGTTGCGCGATCAACAGGAGGCGGCCCTGCCGCTTGATCCGTTTGAACACCGCCAGCACGGCCGACGAAACAAATGCGCCCATCCAGAAGGTCACGAACATGTCGCGGATGCCGGACGAGCCGAAATGATAGACGTCCCGGTTGATGATCGGCAGCACGACGAGGAAGGAGCCGATGACGAACACGCCGACGCCGAACATCAGGATGGTCATCGCCCAGAGTTTCGGATCGGCCCGCACGGCGCGCACGCCGTCCATGATGTCGCCGAGCGTCGAGCCCAGGCCCTTGCGGCCGGTCTTCACCTGGCGGCCGCGAGCGAGATAAAGCGCGAAGCCCGCTCCGCTGGCAAGCGCTGCAGCCTGCGCGAAGAGCAGCGCTTCGGCGGAAATCGGCCCGATGCTGAACCCGCCCAGCCAGGCCGGCATGCGGGTGGCCTTGTCGGCATAGCCGGCGAGGACCAGCCCGCCGATCTGCGCCAGGAACTGCGCCATCGTGGCAAGCGTGACGCCCAGTTGCAGCGTGACGCCGGAGCCGACGCGCATCCGGCGTTCGACCACTTCGTTCACGATGGAGTCCCGCGCCGGCATCATGAAGGCGCCGATGGTGCCGATGGTAAACGCGTAAAGGATCATCGCCGGATAGCTCAGCGCGTCGCGCGCCAGCGCCAGCCCGAGGAAGATCGCAGGCACCGCCGCCAGAAGGTGCAGGAGGATCAACAGGCGCCGCCCGTCGGCGCGTTCTGCCACCACGCCGCCCAGCAGCAGGAAGATCACCGAAGGCAGGGACAGCGCCATGTTGGCAAGGCCAAGCGCGAGCCCGTCGAGGTGCAGGTGATCGCGTCCTGTGATCAGATAGGGGAACAATACCAGCTGCAGGCCGAACGCGACGAACCAGCTGCATTGCACGGCGAGATAGGCCGGCAGTTCGATCTTCACTTCGCGGCGCAGGCGTTTGGCCCGCCAATGCGAGGCGCTGACCAGCAGGCTGGCGCCCGCGCCAAAGGCTTCGCTGAGTCCGCTGACCGGCGACGTGACGTTTTCAACGGCCTCTTCCGCCACTTCGTCGACAATCTTGTCGATGTCGCCGTTCATGCTGTTACGCTCCAACCCGATGACGCCGGACAATAGGGAGACGGGATTGCCAAGGAAAGAGGCGTGGCCCGGTGACGCGCAGTGCCCGGCTGAGCCGTCCCCGTTGCCTTGCGCAGGCTGGCCCGCTACTCTGACCTTCCAGCTTTGGCGTCCCGGAGGCCCCTCCCATGAGCGCATTCCGCCTTCTGGCCAGCTGGCTGCTGGCCCTCGTGCTGATCGCCTTTTACCTGCACATCACGTTGCATCCTTGGCCCAACCCGGTTTCCGGATACGTCAAATTCTATGATGCGCCCGGCGAACACCTGTTGTTTTCCGCCCTCGCCGAACGCTCCGGCGTGACACTGTTCGAGCCGGCAGGCCGGTTTGTCTCCGGCATCCTTGAGCTGGTGGCTGCCTTGCTGCTGCTGATCCCGCTCAGCCGGCGCCTCGGGGCGGCCATTTCGGTCATCTGTCTCGGCGCCGGGGTCGCCTTGCACCTGTCGCCCTGGCTCGGCCGCGAGGTCGCCTTGCCGGAAGGTGGCACCGACGGGGGCACGCACTTCCTTGTCTATGTCATCTTTCTCGCGCTCAGCCTGTTGCTTCTGGTGGTTCACCCCAGCGAGCGCAGCCGGTACTGACGCTTTCCCCAAAACAGGGAAACCCGTGGGAAATTAAGGCTGATCCACGTGTCGTTAACGCTTGGCTGCCAGATTCGGACGCTCATGGCAGGCCGTTTCTGAATGACTGACACGTCTGAGGCTCCCGCATTCAAGCCGCCCGGCGCTGCACGCGATGCGCTGGTCCGGCGGCTTATTGACGTTGTGGCGCTGCCCGGATCCCGCGTGCCGCCGCAGGACCGTTCGATGGCGGGCGACATCCTGCTCGACATGCTGCTGCATTCGACCGACCGCGAGCGGAGCCTGTGTGCCTCGCGCCTCGCCGTCTGCCGCGACGCGCCGCGCCGCGTCCTGCGTTATCTGGCGCAGTGTGCCTTCCCGGTGGCCAAGCCGCTGCTGGAAGAGAGTGACGCCTTTGACTCGTGCGATCTTGTTGAAATAATTGAAAATTCCTCGGTTGATCACCGTCTCGCCATCGCCCGTCGCCGCAATCTCTGCGCCTCGGTGACCGATTGCCTCGCCAGGGTTGGCGAACCCCAGGTCGTCCGCGACCTCCTGACGAACCGGAATGCGCCGCTGGCCGAAGCCACGATGGACAAGCTGATCGCGTTGTCACGCGAAGAGCCCTCCTATTGCCCGATCCTCGCCGAGCGGGTCGAGTTGCGCGCTTCGCATGCCATGGCGATGTTCTGGTGGGCCGACGCGCCAACCCGCCGCAAGATCCTGACCCGTCAGGCGGCCGACCGCTCCGAGATGATTTCCCTTTGCCGCGACGTGTTCGAAATGGCGGCGGCAGAAGGCTGGAAGGATGACGTGACGCGCAAGGCGTTGCAGCTGATCGAGCGGCGCCAGCGCAACCGTGCGGCGATAGAGCGCAGCGCGTATGACAGTCTCGAAGGGGCCATTGCGGCGGCCGCCGCACGCGGCGTCAATGCCGAACTGGTCCAGGAAATCGGCTATCTTGCGGGGATCAAGCCGGTCACGGCCGCCAAGATCCTGTCCGACCTCGGCGGCGAGGGACTGGCTGTGCTTTGCAAGTCCACCGGCCTGAAGCGCGATTATCTCCGCCTCCTTTGGACGGCGCTGCGCCGCCCGCTGGAGTCGGCTGACGGTGAGCCCGATCCGAGCTTTCACCGGGTCTCCGAGACCTATGAGATCCTCTCGGTTGCCAAAGCCCAGACGACCTTGCGTTACTGGAACTGGTCATTGTCGTCGGCCTACTCGCCCGGGGCCATGCGACAGACCCATGACATGGGCCTGCCGGCCAACGAAGAGGCAGAGTACTCGACGTCCCAGCGCACGGCGCGCCTTGTGTTCGGAAATTAGGCCCGGCCCGCCGAAACTAGCTTCACATTCTTGGTCCAGCCCTTTAGGTGGGGCGTTCACCATACGGGTCGGTTCCTGATCAGAGGGGCGCAGTGGCGTACTTGCTCGGCATACTTGTTGCGATCGTCGTGTTCTGGATGGGTAATTCCGGCCACTATACGCCGTTGATGCTGGGTTTCGCGGCGCTCTCGGCCGGGCTCACGCTCGTGCTGAGCGCCCGGCTCAAGATCATCGACCGCGAAGGCGCGCCCTATGTGCGGCTGGCGGGGTTTGTGGCCTACTACCCCTGGCTGTTCTGGGAAGTCGTCAAATCCAACGTCGTCGTGATCAAGGCCTGCCTGCGCGCGGACCTCGACATCAATCCGGCCCTCGTCAAGGTCAAGACGACCTGCAAGTCCGACCTTGCGAAAGTCACCTTCGCCAATTCGATCACGATGACGCCGGGCACCGTGACCGTCGAGATCGAGGGCGACAAGCTGCTGGTGCATGGCCTTTACGAAGCCAATACGGTGCCCGAAGCATTCGAGGAAATGGACCGGCGATGCGCCCGCGCGGCTGATCCGGCGGAGAAGGCGTCATGACCTTTGCCGCGCTTATCGCCCTGCTCGTGGGCATGTGCCTCTTGTTGTTCCGTGCACTGATCGGGCCGACGATGTATGACCGTGTGCTTGCGGTAAACTCGTTCGGCACCAAGACCGTGCTTGTCCTGGGCCTGCTCGGCTTCGTGATGGGACGGCCAGACTTTCTCGACATCGCGATCCTCTACACGCTGATCAACTTCGTCTCGACGATCGCGATCCTGAAATTCTTCCGGTATCGTTCGTTCCAGGTGCCGCTGGTGCGCAAGACCGATGCGGCCCCGCGCGGAGGTGATCGCAATGGCTGATGTCTTCCAGCTTGCCGGCTCGGCCTGGGAAACGCTGCGCTTTCCGCTCGGCGGCGCAACGTGCCTGTTCGGCGGCATCCTCTGCCTGATCGGCACGATCGGCGTCATCCGGTTCCCGGACTTCTACACCCGCCTCCACGCGGCCAGCATCACCGACACGTCGGGGGCATTCCTTGTGCTTGCCGGCATGGCGCTGATGGCGCCGAACTGGCTGGTGCTGGTGAAACTGTTCTGCATGCTGGGTTTCCTGATGCTGACCAGCGTCACCGGTTCGCACGCGCTTGCCAACGCGGCCCATACTGCCGGCCTGCAACCCAAGATCGGGCCGATCGATCAGCGCGGCAATGATGATCACGAGGAGGGCGGCCATTGACCGAAGTGATGATCGGCGGCACCGGCACCGCGCTCATAAACATCCTGTTCCTCGGCATCCTGTTCGTGGTGGCAATTGCGATTGCGCGCCTGCGCAGCCTGTTTGCCATCGTGATGTTGTCGGGCGTCTATTCGCTTGTCTCGGCGGCCTGGTACATTCTGGTCGATGCGGTCGATGTGGGGTTCACCGAAGCCGCTGTTGGCGCCGGCATGTCGACGGCGGTGCTGCTCGGCGCCATGCTGCTGACCGCACGCACTGCCAAGCCGGAAAAGCCGCTGAAGCGGCTTGGCCCGTTCATTGTGTGCTTTGCGACCGGCGCGATGCTCATCTACGGGTCGATTGACCTGCCGGCCTTCGGCGACGCAACGTCGCCCGCCAATGCGGGCGTTGGCCTGACCTACCTGCAGATCAACTGGTACGACATGGGGGTGCCCAACGTGGTCACCTCGGTCCTCGCCAGCTATCGCGGGTTCGATACACTCGGCGAAACGGCGGTGGTGTTTACAGCGGGCCTCGCCGTCGCCCTGCTGCTCGGCTTCGGCGAGCGTTCGCTGGCGTCGAGCCTGAAGAAGCAACCGATGACCGAAAAGCGGTCGGCGCCGTCCGGCAAGGACGGGGGCGCAGCATGAAGGGCGACCACCACATGATCCTCCGCGTGATCGCCAAGTGCCTGATCCCGCTCATCCTGATCTATGCGTTTTACGTTCAGTTCCACGGCGAAGTGGGCCCCGGCGGCGCGTTCCAGGCTGGCGTCATCATCGCGGTCGCGCTGATCCTATATGCGCTGGTCTTCGGCCTGACGGCGACCATGCGCGCCGTGCCGCCCTGGTTCACCCGGTCGCTCGCGGGCGTCGGCGTGCTGATCTATGCGGGTGTAGGGTTCTGGGCGCTGCTTCGCGGCGGGGATTATCTCGAGTACCAAGCGCTGTTCGGTGAGGCGCCGGGCGGACATCACGGCCAGCATGCCGGCATCATCATCATCGAGATCGGCGTGCTGTGCGCGGTTTCGGGCGCCATGACGACCATCTTCTATGCGCTGGCCGGACGTGTTGCCGAAATCCGCGACGAGGACTGGTAGGCGTCATGTGGACCTTCATTCTCGAACATGCCGGTTACTGGGCGATCATCGCGCTGATGATGATCAGCCTCTACATCGCATTCTCTGCTGAAAACCTGATCAAGCGGCTGGTCGGCCTGTCGCTTTTCCAAACCACGATCTGTCTGTTCTATGTCACCCTCGGCAAGATCACGGGCGGCACGGCGCCGGTCCTGCTGCCGGCCGACATGCCAGAGCATAGCGCCGGCCATGACGCGTCAGGGGCGGCGGTTGACGGCCATCTTGTGGCAGGCGGCGGCGAGCGTGTGGCGGACCTTGTCCAACTTTATTCCAATCCGCTGCCGCACGTTCTGATGCTGACAGCGATCGTCGTCGGGGTTGCAACGCTGTCAGTCGGCCTCGCGCTGATCGTCCGCATCCGGGAAGCCTACGGTACGATCGAGGCGGATGATGTCCGCGCCATCGATATCGAGACAGCGCTGGCCCAGGAAGCCAAGCTCGAGAACGACCTCAAAGAGGCCACGGCATGATTCTCGAAACCTTGCTTGTCTCGGCGCCTGACTGGGCTGTCCGGCATTCGACCGTGCTGACTCCGATTGTGCCGCTGATCGTGGCGCCGGTCCTGGCGATGAGCCCGAGCGGACGCCTCGCCTGGCTTCTGTCGATCGCAACCACGGCCGCGTCGCTGTATTTTGCGCTGCTGACACTGGCCATCGTGCAGTCCACCACCGGCGGCGTCATCAGCTACCACATCGGCAACTGGGCACCGCCCGTCGGGATCGAGTTCCGCGTGGATTCGCTCAATGCGATGATCCTGCTGATCGTGACCGCGATGGGCTTCCTCGCGTCGATCTTCTCGTGGCCGACGATTGTGGCCGAGATCAGCAAGGAAAAGGCCGGGCTGTTCCTCTGCGCCTTCCTGTTGTGCTTTGCCGGCCTTTGCGGCGTGACGACCACCGGGGACGCGTTCAACCTGTTCGTCTTCCTCGAAATCAGCTCCCTGTCGACCTATGTGCTGGTCGCGATGGGCTCGGGCCGCGACCGGCGCGCGCTGCCGGCGGCATTCGACTATCTGATCATGGGGACGCTCGGCGCGAGCTTCTACATCATCGGCGTCGGCTTCCTCTATGCCGCGACCGGCACGCTCAACATGGCCGACATCGCCGCCCAGCTTCCGGCGCTTGCCGGCAACCGCTCGGTGCAGGTGGGCTTTGCCTTCATCATCGTCGGCCTCGGCCTGAAGGCCGCCATGTGGCCTCTGCACCAGTGGCTGCCGAACGCCTATGCCTATTCGCCGTCCTTCGTGACGATGTTCCTCGCCGCGACAGCCACCAAGGTCGCGCTTTATGCGCTCATCCGTTGGCTTTTCACGATCTTCCAGCCAGACTTTGCCTTCGAGCAGGTGCTGTTCAGCTGGGTGCTCGCCCCCCTCGGCATCGCCGCCATGGTGATCTGCAGTTTCCAGGCCGTGTTCCAGACCGACATTCGCCGCATGCTGGCTTATTCCTCGGTGGCGCAAGTCGGTTACATGATCCTCGGCATCTCGCTGGCCACGGCAGCCGGTGTGTCTGCCGGGCTGCTGCACCTGTTCAACCACGCGTTGATGAAAGGCGCCTTGTTCATGGCGGTCGCCGGCGTCTGCCTGAACATCCAGGGCACGACCTTGCGTGACTTTGCAGGGCTTGGCCGCACCGCGCCATTCACGATGACGGCGTTCGCGATTGCCGGCCTGTCGCTGATCGGCGTGCCGCTGACCGCCGGCTTCATCTCGAAGCTGCAGCTCGGCTATGCCTTGTTCGAGCATGGTTGGTGGTGGGCGGTGCTGCTGGTGGTCTTCTCCAGCTTCCTGGCCGTCTTCTATATCGGGCGCGTCCTGCAGGCGATCTTCTTCCTGCCGCCGGCCAATCCGAGCAAGCATCGCAAGGAGGCGCCGCTCCTGCTGCTGGTGCCGCTTTGGGCGCTGGCACTGGCCAACATCTATTTCGGCATCGATGCCAGCTTCCCGGCGGGCCTTGCCCGTGACGGCGCGGTGGCGGCCCTTGGACTGGAGGCGTTCCGATGACGCCTGAAATGCTGATTGCAGCCACCATCTGCCTGCCGGTGATCACGGCGGCGGGCATCGCGGCGGCGGGCAAGTTCCCGAACCTGCGCGAAGGCATCACGCTGATCGGGGCCTTTGGCCTCTTTGCTGTCGTGATCCAGCTGACCCTTCTCGTCGCGGGCGGCGCGCGCCCGGAACTCTACATCGGCGAAACCGTTCCGGGCCTGGCCTTTGCGTTCAAGCTGGAACCGCTCGGTGCCCTGTTCGCCGTCGTCGCGAGCGGCTTGTGGATCGTCAACTCGTTCTACTCCATCGGCTACATGCGCGGGAACCGCGAGCGCAATCAGACGCGCTTCTACATCTGCTTTGCCCTGGCGCTGTGCGGCGCAATGGGTGTGGCGATGGCGGGCAACCTGTTCACGCTTTTCGTGTTCTACGAAGTGCTGACCCTGTCGACCTATCCGCTGGTCGCGCACAAGGGCGACGCGGCGGCCCAACGCGGCGCACGGATCTATCTCTTGACCCTGCTCGGAACGTCGATCGGCTTCCTGCTGACGGCGATCATGTGGACCTGGGTACTGGCCGGCCAGAACCTCGATTTCGTCGAGGGCGGGTTGCTCGCCAACGCGAACCTGTCGCCCGTCGTATCCAGCGCACTGCTGCTGCTGTTCGTCTTTGGAGTGGGCAAGGCGGCGCTGATGCCGTTCCACTTCTGGCTTCCCAACGCGATGGTCGCACCCACGCCGGTTTCGGCGCTGCTGCATGCCGTGGCTGTCGTGAAGGCCGGCGTGTTCGCGGTGATGAAGATCTCGGTCTACATTTTCGGCGACGAACTCCTCTACGCGACGCCGTCGCGCGAGTTCCTGATGGGGGTCGCCTGCGTCACCATCGTGCTCGCCTCGCTGATCGCGATGACCAAGGACAATCTCAAGGCACGTCTTGCGTACTCCACCATCGCGCAGCTCGCTTACGTCACGCTCGGCGCCATGCTGGCAGACCGCGCCGGCGTGCTGGGCGGCTCGCTCCAGATCGCCGCGCATGCGGTCGGCAAGATGACGCTGTTCATGTGCGCGGGCGCGATCTACGTCGCCACCGGTCTGACCAATATCTCGGACATGAAAGGCCTCGGGCGGAAGATGCCGCTGGTCTTCATCGCTTTCTTCATTGCCGCCTTGTCGATCATCGGGATTCCGCCGCTCGCCGGCGACTGGCCGAAATACGAGCTGATGCAGGGCGCGATCGATGCGAAATACGACTGGGTGCCGATGGTGCTGATCGTGTCGTCGATGCTCAACATCGCTTACCTGTTGCCGATCCCGATCCTGGCGCTGATGCCGCCGCCCGGTACCAAGCCGCCGAAAGAATTCAAGCGGCCGGGCGGGGCGCCCTGGCTGACGGTGGCCGCGCCCTTGTTCACCGCCGCATTGTGCTTCGTCCTGTTCTTCACGGTCGACAACATCGCAGACTTCCTCGCTCCGGCCTTCACGAGTGTGGACATCGATCCTGAGGTGAACCTCCCATGACCGACGAGACCCCAACCCGCCGCGATGATACCGGACGCTTCGTCAAGCGCACGGCCGAGGCGGTCAACGCGATGAGCCGCACGTCGGACGAAGGCGTGCATCCGATGGCGAAAGTCCTGTTCGGCTGGACCGAGACCAAGGGCATCGGCGCCATGCTGTTCTGGGGCGCGGCGGTTTTGTCATTGGCACTCGTGCTTGCCGATCTCGTCGTGCACCGGCACGAGCAAATCAACTTCGCCAACTCGGTCGGCTTTTATGGCCTCTGGGGTTTTGTCTCCTTTGCGTTCGTCGTGCTCATGGGGTGGCCGCTGGGTCACCTGCTGCGCCGCGACGAGAATTACTACGGCGATGCCGGCGGGCCGCCGGCGGACATCGATCCGGAACTCGGCGGCACGGCGCCGGGCGCGGCCAATGCCAAGCCGGGAGATGACGTCTGATGCCCGCCTTCCTGACAGAGATGAACCCCGGCTGGCTGCTGATCCTGGCAGGTCTCGTGGCCATGTTCGTGCGCCTGCGCATGGTGCGCCAGGCGATCACCGTGATCGCCCCCCTGATCGCGATCCTCCAGCTCGCGACCGCCCAGCACGGCGTCGATCACTTCACCTTCAACGCGCTGGGGATTGAACTGTCCTTCTACCGCGTCGACAGTCTCAACTTCCTGTTCGGCCTGGCTTTCCTGATCGCCGCGCTGCTGAACGCCATCTATGCCCTGCACACCGACAACCGGCTGCAGGACGGCATGGCGCTCGCCTATGCCGGCGCGGCCGTCTCGGCCACCTTTGCCGGCGATCTGATGACCTTGTTCATCTTCTGGGAAATCACCGCGATCACGTCCGTCTTCCTGATCCTGCAGGCGGGCACCCGCGCGGCCTATTTTGCGTCGATGCGCTATCTCGGTGTCCAGATCCTGTCCGGCGTGCTGCTGCTCGATGGCATCGCCTATGTCTGGCACTATACCGGCAGTCTCTCGCTCGAAGCGTTCACGAGCCTCGACCAGCCGGGCGCCCTGATCATCTTCATCGCCTTCGGCATCAAGGCGGCGTTCCCGTTCCTGCACAACTGGCTGCAGGATTCCTATCCGAAGTCCTCAATCGTCGGCGCCGTCATCCTGTCGGCCTTCACCACCAAGCTCGCGGTCTATGCCTTCGC
>JBGSOU010000297.1:0-6108 GCA_041739025.1 Hyphomonas sp. | reverse complement strand
CAACCGGCGCCCGAGCCTCGAGACGCTCGATCAGCACGGCGCGGGCGCGGCTGACGCGGCTTTTCATCGTGCCCGGGGCGACGTTGCAGGCGGCCGCCGCCTCCTCGTAGGAAAAGCCGAGGCCGAGGACGAGGCTGATCGCGTCGGCCATGTCGGGCGGCAGGCGGGAGATTTCGGCAAGCAGGCCGGCGCCGCCGGCGGCGTCTTCCGGCGTATGCGTGTCGATCAGCAGGTCGCGGATCTCTTCATCCGGCATCGAGGTCATCCGCTTCTCGCGGCGCAGGCGCTGCAGCCATTCATTGCGCAGGATACGGAAGATCCAGGGGCGGAAAGGCCGGCCGGTGTCGAAGCTGGCGAAGGCCGAGAGGGCGCGAATGCAAGCGTCCTGCACGCAGTCATCGGCGAGATGCGGATTGCCGCAGAGACTACGGGCATAGGCGCGCAGGGCCGGCAGGCAGTCTTCGACGAGGGTGGCGAACAGGGCTTCGCGGTCTTCGGGACCCACGAAGGCGGCCGGGGCGGGCGTCAGGCACGGCGTGCGCTTGAATTCGGCCATGTCATCAAGCCTGTGTTGGGTTAACCTGCTAGATGCGCCTGAAAGTTTAACAAACGGTTGGGCAAAAGTCATCATGATCCCGGTGGACAAGGCTGCGGTGACGGCGCAGCCCGGGGCGCGCGCCGGGCCGGGGCGGTCAAGGTTTGGCCGGCGGCGGATCGTTGAAATTTCACGGATTCTGCAAACCGTACTTCCATGCGTTTGTGTCAGAACGGGCCGTAGCGATGTGGCACGGTGCGTCTTTGGCGTCCGGGCACGGATTAGACCTGAAGGGTAAGACCATGGCCAAGACAATTCTCGTGATCGATGATGATCCGACCCAGCGCCGCCTGTTGCAGGCCGCCGTTGAAAAGGCGGGCTTTGCCTGCCGCACGGCCCCGGATGGCGAGACTGGGATCGCGATGTCCTGCGATGCCCGCGAAGGCATTGACGTGGTCCTCCTCGACCTGACGATGCCGGGCCTGTCGGGCATGGAAACGCTGGACCGCCTGGCCGAGCGCCGGGCCGAGCTGCCGGTGATCATGCTGACGGCGACGAGCGGGATTGACACGATCGTGCAATCGATGCGGCGCGGGGCGGTGGACTTCATCGTCAAGCCGGCCAACCCGGAGCGCGTGGTCGTCAGTATCCGCAACGCCCTCAAGATGCAGAGCCTGACCGGCGAAGTGAAACGCCTGTCGCGCAAGGTCGAAGGCGGGATGAAGTTCGACGACATGATTGCGGCGGCCCCGTCGATGCGCGGCGTGCTGCGCATGGCCGAGCGGGCCTCGACCTCCGATATCCCGGTGCTGATCCTCGGTGAGAGCGGCGTCGGCAAGGAAGTCATGGCGCGCTGCATCCAGGGCGCCTCGAGCCGCGCGGGCAAACCGTTCGTGACCGTCAACTGCGGCGCGATCCCGGAAAACCTGGTTGAATCGATCCTGTTCGGTCACGAGAAGGGCGCCTTCACGGGCGCCGTGACGAAATCACTCGGCAAGTTCGTCGAAGCCGATGGCGGCACGCTGTTCCTCGACGAAGTGGGCGAGCTGCCGCTGGACGCGCAGGTCAAGCTGCTCCGTGTGCTGCAGGAAGGCGAGGTCGACGCCGTCGGCTCGCGCCGGCCGACCAAGGTCAACGTGCGCATCATCTCGGCCACCAACCGCGATCTCGAAGGCCAGGTGAAGGCCGGCACGTTCCGCGAGGACCTGTTCTACCGCCTCAACGTCTTCCCGCTCGACATGCCGTCGCTGCGCGAGCGCCGCGAGGACATCCCGGCACTGGTCGATCATTTCATCGGCCGGTTCAATGCGAGCGAGGGCGCGAAAGTGACCGGCGCCGCAGCCGATACGATGGCGATGCTGAATGCCTATGAATGGCCGGGCAACGTACGCCAGCTCGAAAACGCGGTGTTCCGCGCGGTCGTGCTGTGTGACGGGGACACGCTGCGTCCGCAGGACTTCCCGCAGATTTCCGGTCAGATGCCGGATGTCACCAGCTTGCCCGTGATGGCGGAAGCCCGCACGCCGGTTCTGGTGGCGGCCAATGATGCCGGGCCGGTGGATGCCTCCAGCCCGGTCGCGATCAAGGACAAGGACGGCGAGCTGCGCAGCCTGACGGATATCGAACGCGATCTCCTTCAGTATGCGATCGAATTCTATGACGGCCACATGAGCGAAGTCTCGCGCCGTCTCGGCATCGGTCGCTCGACGCTCTACCGCAAGGTGCGCGAATACGATCTCGAAGTCCGCGGGGACCGGGAGGCCGGATAAGTCCGCGCGCAGCCTTGTTAAGGTAACTACCGCGTTCAGGCGGGGCGCTCAAATAATCTGGAGGTTTCGGAACCGGCCGGGATTTCCTGAGACCGATCAGTCTTTACTCACTTCTTTAATTATCCGCATACCCCTGATCTGATATGGCCCCCGCAACGCTGGCTGCCGAAAAGCAGCTCTGCCGCAGCGTCTTCCATTGTCGGGTCTCAGAAGGAGAGTGTATCGTGAAGGGCATCGTATTTACTGAGTTCCTGGAGTTTGCAGAGCAGAAGATCGGGGCCGAGGCGCTCGAGGAGATTCTCGAGGCTTGCGCCGACGATCTGCCGACGGGCGGGGCCTATACCGCCGTCGGCACCTATTCCTGTTCTGAACTGATGACGCTTGTCCGAGCGATCTCGGAGGCCTCGGGCGCAGCCATTCCGCATCTGGTTCATGAGTTCGGTGAAATGATGTCGCGGTCTTTCGTGTCGCTCTATCCTCAATATTACGCGCAGTTCGGCAGTCTTTTCGATTTCCTGTCGCACATCGATGACTATATCCATGTCGAAGTCCTGAAGCTCTATCCGGATGCGGAACTTCCTGAGTTCCGGGTCGTTGAGTGCAGCGATGACAGGCTCGTGATTGACTATATCTCTCCGCGCGGCTTGACGCATCTTGCCGCCGGCCTCTTCAAGGGATCGTCGGACTATTACCGGGAGCCGGTACGCATCGAGCATACAGTTGAACCGGCTGCCGACGTGACGGCGCGGTTTGAGCTGTCACGCGTTTGATCTCATGGATCCGGCGCCGAACAACCTGCTGCTGCGCCGACTTGAGCGCGAGAAGCGCGCCAGGTTGGAGGCCGAGCGCATTCTTGAGAACAAGGCGCGCGAGCTATTCGCTGCCAACCAGGCCCTGGAAAAGCGCGCTGCCGAACTGAGGCACCAGAACGATCTTGCCGAACGCGCGGCGCGAACGGATGATCTGACGCACCTTCCGAACCGGCGCGGTTTCTTTCAAGAGCTCGACGCACTGGTGAAGGCGGCTTCGCGCGATCCTGAAACCCGGCTGATTCTCGGCAAGATTGACCTTGATCACTTCAAGAAGGTGAACGATCGCTACGGGCACGTAACGGCAGATGCGGCGATCAGTCAGTTCTCGGAGCATTTCATATCCTGCTTTGACGGCGGTGTTCTGGGGCGCATCGGAGGCGATGAGTTTGCTATCGCCCAGGTCGTGGCGAAGGGGGCGGTTGACCGGCATGCAATGTCCGAGCGGATGCTGCGCGCCGCGCGAACAACCTGCCGCGTTGATGAAGCGACGTTTGAGCTGACGGCCTCGGTGGGGCTGGTGGAGGCCGGGCCAGGCGACCTCGACATCGACAGGCTGAGGCGGCTCGCCGATATCGCCTTGTATTCGTCGAAGAGCAAAGGGCGCAATTGCTGCGTCTGGTTTGATGAAGTGATGCGAACCGGTATGCTGCGGCAGAGCCTGCTTGAAGATGACATCCGCAAGGCCGTCGAGGGAGATCTGTTCGAGCCCTGGTTCCAGCCGATCGTCGGGTGCGCAAATCATGAACTGCTGTCCGCCGAAGTACTGAGCCGTTGGCCGGAAGGCACAATGCCGCACGCCTCCGTGGAAGAGGTTATCCGTCTCAGCGAGCGGATCGGCAGCATTGAGCAGCTTGACGTTCAGGTTCAGGCCAAGGCGTTCCGGAAAGCGCGCAATTGGGTTCGTTCGGGCAAGGTGCAGAGCATATCGGTCAATGTCTCTCCGAGAAACATGCTGGATGACCAGTTCCTCCCCAGGCTTGCAAAGCGGCTCCGGGCTGCGGATTTTCCGCCTGACTGCCTGACGGTCGAAATCACGGAGAATGCCCTGTTCTCGGATATGAACGCCGCCGCAGCAGGGATCGGCAATCTCAGCGCGCTCGGGATCAAGGTGGCGCTTGATGACTTCGGAGTCGGGTATTCAAACCTGCGCGCTCTGTCTGAGCTGCCGATCCACTATGTGAAGATGGATCGGTCGCTGATCCGCAACATCGCGCAGGACGCGCGCGCCAGGTCGCTTGCCCAGAGCGCTGTCCGGCTGGGTGTATCCCTCGGTCTATGCGTCGTGGCCGAAGGCGTCGAAAGCAAGGATCAGGCGCTGTTGCTGCGCCGGTTCGGTTGCCACCGCTTACAAGGCTACATGTTTGGCAAGGCGGTTTCAGCGGCCCGTTTCACGGACGCGTTGGGCGGCCAGCCGAAAGCCAATGTTGCTTGACCTTGCCCGTCATCCGTGAGGCGGCGGTATTCACGCAGCGCCAGCGGGCTTCAGATTGTAGGACATCGCGACATTGCAGCGGGCATAGCGCCTGCCGAAGCGTTGCATGATGTCGTCATCATGCACGAAACCGGCCTTCTCGTAGAGGTGCACGGCGGCGGCGCACTTGGTGTTGGTCAGCAGGAACAGCTCGCCGATCGGCATCTGCCGGGCGCGTTCAAGGACACGGCTGAGCAGGAACTCGCCAGCCTTCAGGCCCCGGGCCGACGCGCGCACGCCCATTTTGGTGAGCTCGAAACTGGTGCCATCGACGGGCATCAGGGCGCACGTGCCGACGATGCCGAGACCGGCGGCTTCGACGAATAGGATTTCGCCGCCCCGGTCGAGGATCATCGCCTTCGGGTTCTCGATGATCTTGAGGTCATTGGCTTCCAGCGTGAACATGGCCTCGACCCATTCGCGCGTGATGGCGTCGAAGTCCGCGGCGAGGCGGTCGTCATATTCAACCAGGCGCAAGGCCGGCAGACCGCTGGCCGCAGCCGCCTCGTCCTGGATGCGCAGATCCAGGGGGCGGGTCTGGAGACCGGCCTCGAGCCGGGCGATCTGGCCGAGGATGTCCGTGTCCGGACCTTCGCAGAGGGCTTGAGCGGCGCGCCGCACATGGGGCCACATGGTGTGTTTCAGGTCCTCGACCAGCGCCTCTCCCTCGGGCGTGAGGCGGATCTGCTTCACCCGGTTGTCACCCCTGACCGGCACCGTGCAGGTGAGGCCGAGCTTCTGCAGGCTGTTGTGGATCCGGGTCACGGCAGGCTGGCTGATCCCGACCGCATCGACCGCTTCGCTGACGCTGAGCGGGCCGTAGGTGGTCAGTGCCGCCAGCAAGGGGAAATGCGCGGCCTGCACCGGGATGCCCCGGTCGCTGAAGGCCTTTGTGGCGTCTGCCTGCACGCGCTCGGCCAGGCGCTTGAGTCGGCTGCCGAGGGCGAGATGGCCCATTTCCGCCAGAACATCGCGCGCCATGCGGAAGATCCCCCCTCGATTCAATTGATATATAACAAGGTATATAACGGGCCTGTCAAGACCGAGACCGATCCGCGCTGTAAGGTCAGCTGCCGGCCGGCGCGGTGACGGCCCGGGCCGGCCGGGTGACGTGCGTCAACACGAGGCCCGCCACGGCGACGGGGATCATGATCCAGTAGAGGCGGGTCTGGGCGGCAATGCCGCCCGGGGCCAGTGTGTCATAGGCCAAGCCGGCGACAATGCTGGTGACCGCCATGATGGGGCCGAAGACCAGCGCGCCGTTGACGGCATAGGCCAGTGGCAGCTTGTCGTCCGGCAGGCTGGCCTGCAGAAAGCGCATCGTGGCAATGTGGGTGACCGCAAAGGTCAGCGCGTGCAGCGTCTGCTGCAGGTAGACGGTCTCGACCGGGAGCACGAAGCCCGCCAGCAGCCAGCGCAGGATTGCGCCAAGGCCGCCGATCCAGAGCAGGACGTGCGGCGTCAGCCCGCCCAGCAGGCGCGTCGACACCAGCAGCAGCAGGATCTCGGCGCCGACGCCGG
>JBGSOU010000256.1:0-8556 GCA_041739025.1 Hyphomonas sp. | reverse complement strand
CTGGCGGGCTTCGTAATCGCTGACCGAGAAGCTGGCGCCCGGGGCGGGCAGGGCGGGCGAGGGCTGGACTTCGGCCACATCGTCCGACCCGTCGCCTTCGACGACGATCATGTCTTCGGTCAGGCTTTCGTCATTGGTTTCGACGAGGGCGAAGTTCACCGCTTCCGGGGTGTAGGCGCTGAGCGGCTTGCCGTTCAGCATCGGCTCGGCCGCGGCGTTCGGATTGACGGGGGTCTTGACGGACGCAAACACCGACGTGCCGCGCAGGGTTGGCGAGGTCGCATCGGCCGGTGCGCCATAGGTGGCGAAGGCGGCTTCGACGAGGGCCTCGACGTGATCATTGCGCGACTTGGCGGTGGCGCCGCCCATCATCACGGCGATGACGCGGTGTCCGTCTCGCTCGGCCGAGGTCATCAGGTTGAAGCCCGAGGCGCGGGTATAGCCGGTCTTGATGCCATCGACGCCGACGACGCTGCCAATCAGATCATTGTGGTTCTTGTAGACCATCCGGCCCCAGGCGAATTTCTGGTTCTGGAAGTAATGGTAATACTGGGCGTGTTGCTCAAGCAGCGAATCGGCGAGCAGGGCGAGGTCGTGGGCGGTGGTCACCTGCGCGGTGTTCGGCAGGCCCGACGCGTTCTTGAACACGGTGTTGGTGAGGCCGAGGTCCTTGGCTTTCTCGGTCATCTGGACGGCGAACTTGCGTTCGGTGCCGCCGAGATGCTCGGCAATGACGACCGCCACGTCATTGGCGGATTTGGTGACCAGCGCGAGGATCGCGTCTTCCACCTTGATCTTGGAGCCGGCCTTCAGTTTCAGGTTCGACGGCGGCTGGGCGGCGGCATTCTTGGAGACCGTCATCTTGTCGGTGAGTTTGACCTCGCCGGCATTGATGGCGTCAAACAGGAGATAAAGGGTCATCACCTTGGTGAGGGAGGCCGGATAGCGGGTTTCGTCCGCATTGCGCTCATGCAGGATCTCGCCGGTATCGGCGTCCATGACGAAAGCGGCATATTTTTCGGCGAGGGCATCGGGTGCGAGCGTCAGGGTGGTGGTCCCCATGGCGAAGGACGCGGCGGCGGCGCGATACAACGAAAGGCTGAGCAGCGCCATGTCAGGCTACCTCCAATACTCGAAACCCCGGCGTTCCCGGATCAAACCTAGATTCGGCCAAACCAGTTGACCACTGCTTAACACAGCAAATCCACTCACACTTTGGTAAACCAGCCAATGTGAATGCAATTCGAACGCCAAATGCTTAATGTTGCACCGCACAAAATTTATTGCATCTGCGAGGGAGGTGTGCTATCCATACCACACCTCATCGAAGAAGGATTCCCCAAATGGCCAAGACCACTGCCTCTGCAACTCGCGCCAAAGCAGAAGCCCGCCCGGCCGCCGCAACCTCCAAGAAACTGGATGCCGGCATGGACCAGATGGCGGACTTTGCCTCGAAAATGACCGGCTTCACCGAAGGCGGCGTCAAAGCCCTCACCGACAGCGCCGTCGCGTCGACCGAAGTGATCCGCGAACTCGGCACCCGCAACGTCAGCTTCATGACCTCGGCCATGGAACAGGGCGTCGAGCTGACCCAGACGCTCGCCAGCCTGCGTGACCCGAAAGAGATGTTCGAGCTTCAGACCGCGTTCGCCAAGTCGATGTTCTCGGCCTTCACGACCGAAATGACGGCGCAGACCGAGCTTTGCGTCAGCGCCTGGCGCAATGCCGCCAAGCCGTACATGGCCTCCTTCGCCAAGTAAGACGGGCGCCCGGGCGGGCCGGTTGGCTGCCCTGGCACTGCACTGATCAAGGGCTGGACCTGACGGTCCGGCCCTTTTCGTTTGGCGCTGCCCCTGCGTCCGGCTTGCGACTCGGCGGCGCTGGCCACACAATGCATCCGGGAGACGCGGGCGGGAGCCAGGCGATGACGCGACGTGACCGGCAGGGTGTGGAACTGACAGGCGCTTCGGCGCGTGCTGCCGAGCTGTTCGATCTCGGTTGCAGCCGGTTTGCCCGGTTTTGCGGCGATCCGGTCGAACCGTTCCGCGACGCGTTGGCCGATTCGCCCGAGTTTGGCATGGCGCTGGTCGCCAAGGCCTGGATCTACGCGATGTCGACCGAGCCGCAGGCGACCGCGACGGTCCGGCGGATGGTTGACGACCTTGAGGAGATGCCGCTCGGCCCGCGCGAGGAGAGCCATGTCCGGGCGCTGAAACTGGCGGCGAGCACCGAATGGACGGCGGCCGCGCGGGCGCTGGACCTGCACGGAGCCGTCTGGCCCTGCGATCTGATCGGGCTGATGGCCGGCCACCAGGTGGATTTCCTGACGGCCAATGCGCGCAACCTGCGCGACCGGGTGTCCCGGGCCCTGCCGGCCTGGGACGGTGTGCCCGGCCGGTCCTTCCTGCTGGGCATGCTGGCCTTCGGCCTTGAGGAGATGGGCGATTACCGGCGCGCCGAGGCTGCGGGGATGAAAGCGCTCGAGCTGGATCCCGATGACAGCTGGGCGCATCACGCGGTCGCGCACGTGATGGAAATGCAGGGCCGCGCCGCCGAGGGACGCGATTTCATCCTGAAGCGGCGTTCGCATTGGGCCCAGCCGGACAATTTTCTCAAGGTGCACAACTGGTGGCATCTGGCGCTCTGCCATCTGGAGCTGGGCGAACTCGATGCGGCGCTGTCGCTGTATGATGACGAGGTGCGCGGCGAGCCGACCACGGTGGCGCAGAACCTGGTGGACGCCTCGGCGCTGCTCTGGCGGATCCAGCTGCTCGGCGGCGATCCCGGCGAGCGCTGGGACGAACTGGCCGACACATGGACGCAGCATGCCGATGGCAAATGCTATCCTTTCAATGATGTCCATGCCGCGATGGCGTATATCGGCGCCGGCCGGCGCAGTGATGCCACCGACCTCGTGAAGATCGCCCATGAGGGAACGCCGGTGCATGAAATGAACCGCTGGATGCGGGAAACCGGCGAACCGCTGATTGACGGTTTCCTGCACTTTGACCGCGGCGAATTCCCGGCTGCCATTGAACCGCTGCTGCGGGCACGCCAGATAGCCAACTCGTTCGGGGGTAGTCATGCCCAGCGCGACGTGATCGACTGGACGCTCATCGAAGCGGCGATCCGGGGTAAGAGCCTGCCGGTGGCGCGGGCCCTGGTCCAGGAACGCCTCGCGCTGCGCCCCTATAGCCGCGTCAATCTCGCTTTTGCCCGCCGCGCCGGATTGCGCGCGACTTGATACAGACAGGACTTCGCCCATGCCCGGCTTCATCGACTTCAAGACCCTCGAGCGCCCCACCAGCCGGAATACCGCTTGGCTGGCCCCGGCCGGCTTGACGCCTGCGGCCATGCCGGACGGGGCGGCGCCGGTCTATGACGTGGCGCCGGGCGAGCTCTACACCCGGGTGCTGCGCCTGATCGGTAACAAGGCCAGCTGGCAGCTCGGCGAACAGGATGCCCAGGGGCTCAGGCTGACCTTTGTGGCCGTGTCGGCGCTGATGCGGTTCAAGGATGACGTGGACGTGGTGGTGCTGCCGGTGCCGGGTGAGCCGTCCAGATCGACCTTTGCGGCCTATTCGCGCTCGCGCGTCGGCTATTCGGATCTCGGCGCCAACCGGAAGCGTCTCGATGGGCTGTCGGCGGCGCTGCTGGCGCCCTGAATCCGGGCACAGCTGTGATCAAGCGCCAATTGCATCTTCAATCTCGTGCAGGAACGTATATCTTGTCTGACATGACCATTGCTTTCGACCCGATCCGGATGGCGGGACCGCCTGCGCCGGGCGCGCCCCCCGGGGGCGGAGCGCCGGGTGCGGGCGATGGAACGAGCTTCGACCTCGCCACCGAAACCCGGATCAAGACCAAGAAGCCGTCGCTTTACCGCGTGCTGCTGCTGAACGACGATTACACGCCGATGGAATTTGTCGTGTTCATCCTCGAGCGGTTTTTCAACCGGTCGCGGGAACAGGCGACCCGGATCATGCTGCATGTCCACCAGAAGGGCGTTGGGCTGTGCGGGGTCTATACATTCGAGGTCGCCGAAACCAAGGTGACCCAGGTGCTCGACCTGGCCCGGCGGCATGAACATCCCCTCCAGTGTGTCATGGAGAAAGAAGACTAGACGCCCCATATGAAAAAAGACGAACGTTCCTCGCAACACGACCTCTGAAAAGGCTGCACTCCTTGCCCCGTCTCTCCCAATCTCTCGAAACGGCTCTTGAAAAGGCCCTCTCGCTCGCAAACGAACGCGATCATGAGTACGCCACGCTCGAGCATCTGCTGCTGGCTCTGACCGAAGACGAGCATGCGCGCGATGTGATGGGCGCCTGCAAGGTCAATATCGACGAGCTGCGCGCCGACCTGACGCGCTACATTGATGATGAGCTGTCGAGCCTGATCGTCGACGGCAGCGAAGGCCGGGTGCAACCGACCGCCGCCTTCCAGCGCGTGGTGCAGCGCGCCATTCTTCACGTCGAGAGTTCGGGCCGCGAGGAAGTGACGGGTGCCAACGTGCTCGTGTCGATCTTCTCGGAACGCGAAAGCCATGCCGCCTACTTCCTGCAGGAGCAGGACATGACGCGGTATGACGCGGTCAACTACATCTCCCATGGCGTGGCCAAGCAGCCGGGCATGTCGCGCCCCTCCACACCGCGCGGCGCAGACTCCTCGGAAGAAGAACCCGTGAAACAGGGCCATGAAGCGCTGGACACCTATTGCGTGAACCTCAACGCGCGCGCCCGGGCCGGCAAGATCGACCCGCTGATCGGCCGGGACATGGAAGTCAACCGCTGCATCGAGGTGCTCTGCCGGCGCAACAAGAACAACCCGATCCTTGTCGGCGACCCCGGCGTGGGCAAGACGGCGATTGCCGAAGGCCTCGCCAAGCGGATCGTCGACGGCGAAGCGCCGGAAATCCTGGACGATGCCATCATCTGGTCGCTCGACATGGGCGCGCTGCTCGCCGGCACCCGCTATCGCGGCGACTTCGAGGAACGCCTGAAGTCGGTGATGAAGGAGCTTGAGCAGCAGGAAAAAGCGATCCTGTTCATCGACGAGATCCACACGATCATCGGTGCGGGCGCGACCAGCGGCGGGGCGATGGATGCCTCCAACCTCTTGAAGCCGGCGCTGCAGTCCGGCGGCCTGCGCTGCATGGGCTCGACGACGTTCAAGGAGTACAAGCAGCACTTCGAGAAGGACCGGGCGCTCAGCCGCCGGTTCCGCAAGATCGATGTGGTCGAGCCGACCGTGCCCGACACGATCAAGATCCTGACCGGCCTCAAGTCGAAGTTCGAGGACTTCCACGGCCTGAAGTATACCAACGACGCGGTGAAGGCCGCGGTCGAGCTGTCCGATCGCTACATCACGGACCGCAAGCTGCCCGACAAGGCCATCGACGTGATCGACGAGGCCGGCGCCGCGCAGTGGCTGCTGCCGGCCTCCAAGCGCAAGAAGCAGGTCGGTATCCGCGACATCGAGGCGGTGGTCGCCAAGATTGCGCGCATTCCGCCCAAGCAGGTCACCTCGGATGATGCCGCCTCGCTGAAATCGCTCGAGAGCGACCTGAAGCGCGTCGTGTTCGGCCAGGACGAAGCCATCGTCGCGCTGTCGGCGACGATCAAGCTGGCCCGCGCAGGTCTGCGCGAGCCGAACAAGCCCATCGGCTCCTACCTGTTCACCGGCCCGACCGGCGTCGGCAAGACCGAGGTCGCCAAACAGCTCGCCTCCATCATGGGCGTCGAGATGCTGCGCTTCGACATGTCGGAATACATGGAACGCCACACCGTCAGCCGTCTGATCGGCGCGCCTCCGGGCTATGTCGGGTATGACGAGGGCGGCCTCCTGACCGACGGCGTCGACCAGCATCCGCATTGCGTGCTGCTGCTCGACGAGATCGAGAAGGCCCACCCGGACCTCTTCAACATCCTCCTGCAGGTGATGGACAATGGCGCGCTGACGGATGCCAATGGCCGCAAGGTCGACTTCCGGAACGTGATCCTGATCATGACCACCAATGCCGGTGCGTCGGACGCGGCGAAGAACTCCATCGGCTTCGGCCGCGGCAAGAAGGATGAGGAATCGGGCGAGGCGCTGAAACGCCTTTTCACGCCGGAGTTCCGCAACCGTCTCGACGCGACGATTGCCTTCGGCGGCCTGACGCCGGAGATCATCGACCGCGTCGTCGAGAAGTTCATCCTGCAGCTGGAAGTCCAGCTGGAAGACCGCAACGTCACCATCGAAGTGTCCAAGCCGGCCCGCGACTGGCTCGCCAAGCGCGGCTTCGATCCGGACATGGGCGCCCGCCCGCTGTCGCGGACGATCCAGGAATTCGTCAAGAAGCCGATGGCCGAGGAGCTTCTGTTCGGCAAGCTCATGAAGGGCGGCGTCGTGAAGATCGGCATGGACGAGAAAAAGGACGAGTTGACCTTCAAGTATCTCGCCGAACCCGCGAAAAAGAAGAAGGCCACCAAGGACGAAGCCGAAGAGCCGGCCGCCTAGGCTCCCGCTCTCTCCTGAATTTCGAAGGGCCGTCCCGCTGGGGCGGCCCTTTTGCTTTGGGGGCTTTCCGGCCTGCCGCATGGGAAGTCCTCGCCAAGGCGCGCCAATCGGTTATCGTCCCGCAAAACACCCGGGAGGAAGACATGGCGGTCAGCGGCAAGTGCGATCAGAAGTTTGCGAAAGTGAAGGAAGAGTTCGAGCGCAGCTTTGCCGAGCGCGGCGAAGTGGGCGCGAGTGTCTGCCTGTCGGTGAACGGCGAGACAGCGGTGGATCTCTGGGGTGGTCTGGCGAACCCCGAGACGGGTGATCCGTGGCAGGAAGATACCATTTCCATCGTGTTTTCGTGCACCAAGGCGGCCGTCGCGCTGTGCGCGCACATCCTGATCGACCGGGGGCAGCTGAACCCGGCGGCGCTTGTATCCGACTACTGGCCCGAGTTCGCGAAGAACGGCAAGGAGAAGACCACCGTCCAGATGATGCTGAACCATGAGAGCGCGCTGCCGACCTTGCGCGATCCCGTGAAGCCGGGCGGCTATACCGATTGGGACTACATGACCGGACGCCTCGCAGACGAGGCGCCGTTCTGGGAGCCGGGCGTGCGCAATGGCTATCACATGATCAGTTTCGGCTGGACGGTGGGCGAACTGGTGCGCCGCGTGTCCGGCAGATCGCTCGGCACGTTCTTCCGTGAGGAAGTCGCCGGCAAGACTGGCGCGAAATTCTGGATCGGCCTGCCGGAGACCGAAGAGGTGCACATTGCGCCGATCCGGCAGTATGCCCCGAAGCCGGGTGATCAGCCCTCGGAGTTTGCGATCAAGCTGATGACGGAGCCGGACTCGATCCAGCACAAGAGTTTCATGAACAGCGGCGGCTGGGACTTCAACGACCGCAAGAGCCAGGCCGCCGAAATCGGGGGCGGCGGCGGATTGTCGAACGCGCGCGGGCAGGTGGCGTGGTATACGGAGCTTGCGACCAATTCGGGCAAGCTCGTCTCGGCCGACCGGCTGGCAAACATGACGATGGTGAGCACGGCGACGCAGCGCGACGCGACCTTGCTGATTCCGACGCGCTTTGCCTCCGGCTTCATGAAGTCGATGGACAACCGCGCGGGCGGCTTCGGTCCGGGCACCAGCGCGATCATCGGCGAGAAGGCCTTCGGGCATGTCGGCGCCGGCGGCTCCATCGGCTTTGCCGATCCCGAATGCGGCCTCGCCTTCAGCTACACAATGAACCAGATGGGCAATGGCCTGTTGCTGAATGAGCGCTGCCAGAGCCTCGTTGATGCGGCCTACACGGCGCTGGGTTACCGGACGAACGCGCCGGGGGCTTGGGTGCGCTGAGGATCAGCCCTTGGCGAAGCGGATTTCGCCGGGGGCGAGGCCTTCAAGGGTCCACTCGCCAACCTGTGCCCGGATGAGGCGTAGCGTGGGGTGGCCGGCGGCGGCGGTCATCCGGCGCACCTGGCGGTTGCGGCCTTCCGTGATCGTCAGTTCGATCCAGCTGTCCGGAACGGATTTGCGGAAGCGAATGGGCGGATCACGCAGCCAGAGGTTTTCGGGTTCGGGAATCGCGCGCACTTTCGCCGGGCGGGTCATGCCGTCCTTGAGTTCGACGCCGGTGGCGAGCGCCTTCAGCGCCGCTTCGTCCGGAACACCTTCGACCTGCGCCCAGTAGGTCTTGGCGAGACTGTGCTTGGGGTCGCTGATGCGGGCCTGCAGCGGTCCGCTGTCGGTCAGCACCAGCAGGCCTTCGGAATCATAGTCGAGCCGTCCCGCAGGATAAACGTTCGGCACGGGAACGAATTCCTTCAGCGTGCGCTTGCCGCTGCCTTCATCCGTGAACTGAGAGAGTACGTTGAAGGGCTTGTTGAACAGGATGATCTTCAGTTGACGGCCTCGTGCAGGGTCTTGAGGGTCGTCAGCAACGCCTCCGCGCCCGACAGCGCAAGGCAGCTGGGGGCGTCGCACAGGGCCGCGTCCGGATCGGTGTGGAATTCGAGGAAGACGCCGTCTGCACCGGCCGCGATGGCGGATTTCGCGATGATCGCCACGCCGT
>JBGSOU010000185.1:0-3605 GCA_041739025.1 Hyphomonas sp. | reverse complement strand
CGGCCAATCCCGAGAGCCATACCGGCCGCTTCCTCGCGGAAACCTTCCGCCGCCAGGACGAGCGCCGCGCCCAGCGCAGCAAGCGGATGAAGGCGGCCGCAAAGGCCGCTCCGGACGTGGATGAAAAGCCGAAGAAACCGGCAAAGAAATCGAAGGCCGGCGCCGGCGCGAAGTGATCAGTCGAAGGCGCCGATCTGTGCATCCGACTCGATCCCGCCGCGCGGGTCATGACGCACCGCGAACGCCGCCGGGCCGCCCACCACATGCTGCAGCAGGCCCTGCAGGAACAGGGTGAGGAAGAGATACAACCCCATCGGCACCATGAAGCCGGACGAGAAGATCATGGCCCGCAGACTTGCGCCGTCGGCCGCATTGGCCAGGTTCATCATCGACGGCATGATCAGGGTCTGCGCGATGCCGGAAATGATCTGCACAAGAATGCTGCCGGAAAAGGCGAGGATCACGAACGCGCCGAAGATCGGCCAGAAGCGTCCGCGCGACACGTTCCACGCATCGAAGAACCGGATCCTCTTTTCCCGGACGGTCAGCCCGAAAGACGGCGCGAGCCGGGTGGCAAAAAACACATAGAGCGGAAGGGCGAGCAGCAGCACCCCAAAGGAACCGAGGACCTGCAAGGCCAATTGGTCCGTGGCCCCTGGCGTATTGAACTGGGCCGGATCCGTGAACAGGGTGTAGAAGGTGGTGCCCAGGATCAGCACCATCGGCAAGCCGATCAGGACAAGCCCCATCACGGCCCAGAGCAGACCCACAATCATCATCCGCAATTCATCCGCGCCGAAGCCGAGCCGGAAGGGCTGGTCCCAGATATAGCGGCGCTGCGAGGCGGTCTCGAACATGGCCCAGACGGCCCAGGAGATGAGCCCCGACATCAGCCCCCAGGGGATCAGCCGGGCAACCCCGCCGAGCACCATCGCCACCTGTTCCTCGTCATTGTTCGTGCTTTCCGCCGCTTCGAGCAGCGCGATCCAGTTTGTGAAGTCGTCGGCCGCGAACAGGCCAATGCAAGCAAAGACCAGGCCGTACACGCCGGCATAGGCCGCGCCGAAGATCCACGGAAAGGTCGCCGCATGCGCCGCCGTGAACGGCCAGCTGAGCGCGCGCTCGAAGGTGAATCCCCTGATCATGCCGCGTCCCTCCGGTGGCGATGGCGGAAAGCCTAGCCGGGTTTGCCGGGCTCAATCAACCTTGGCCGGTGGCGGGGGTTTCAGCCGGCGATAGGCCGCCGCCGCCATGCCATGCCCGGCGATCAGGAAGGGGGTGAACAGGATCACGCCGGCCGCGCCTTGCGCGGCATGGCCGATCAGCGTTTCCGGCAGAAGCGGGCGCAGCGCGGCGTTCGCCGCAAGACCGGCGGCAAACGGGGCGGCATGCGTTGCCAGTGCAGCGAGGCTGAGCTTGGCGAGGTGGTTGCGGGTCCATGGAAAGGTCTGGAAGACCAGGGCCTTGCCCTGATCGAAGGTCGCCGCGCCGAACAGGGTGAGGCGCAAGGCGAAGAAACAGAGGATCCAGACGCCGATGGCGGCAATCAGCAGGTAGAACACCCCATAGGCGGTCGGCAGCATGTCGAGGAAGGCCGCCTGAAACAGCTCCGGCGCGGCGCCGTCGCCCAGCTGATGCTTGCCCTGGGCTTCGATCAGGATGCCCGGCAGGATCATCAGGAAGAAGGTCACAAAGAAGCCGATGAACAGGAAGGCGAGATAGACTGCGAGGTTGGCATGGGCGAGTTGGAGGAGGCCGGTGGAGCGCCGCCCGATCAGGCTGACATACAGCTGGCGGGAGAATTGCAGCCCCGCCGCGAAGGTCAGCACGGCCATGGCGAACGGCGCGGCAATGTTGCCGCCAAGACGCAGGCTCGCGCTGTAGCCCGCCCCCGCCAGCACCAGCAGTCCCAGCCAGCGCAGGTTTGGCCCCAGCGCGCGGGCGCCGTGCTGCCAGCCTTCGAGGACCAGATTGCGGGCGGAGATGTGAACCGTCATGGCCAACACAGGTAAGACGGGCACGCCGCCGGGGCAAACGCCATCTTGACGCGCCCGGGGCCCCGGCCCCATGTCCCGGGCATGACCTTGAAACCCATCCACATCATCGGCGGCGGCATGGCCGGCTCCGAAGCCGCCTGGCAGATCGCTCAAGCCGGCGTGCCGGTCATCCTGCACGAGATGCGCGGCGTACGCGGCACCGAGGCGCACCAGACCGACCAGCTGGCCGAGCTCGTCTGCTCGAACTCGTTCCGTTCGGACGACCATACCAGCAACGCCGTCGGCGTGCTGCACGAGGAAATGCGCCGCGCGAACGGGCTGATCATCACCACCGCGAAGGTCCATCAGGTGCCCGCCGGCAGCGCGCTGGCGGTTGACCGCGAGGGCTTTGCCGACGCCGTGACCGCGACACTGGAGGCCCATCCACGGGTGACGATTGTCCGCGAGGAAATCGAAGGGATCCCGCCGGAAGACTGGGACTCGGTGATCATCGCGACCGGGCCGCTGACCTCGATCAAGCTCGCCGAAGCGATCCGCGCGCATACTGGCGAAACCGACCTGGCCTTCTTCGATGCGATTGCGCCGATCGTGTATTTCGACAGCATCGACATGACCAAGGCCTGGCGCCAGAGCCGCTACGACAAGGCAGGCCCCAGCGGCGACACGGCGGCCTACATCAATTGTCCGATGACGGAGGACGAGTATAACCGCTTCCTCGATGCCCTCCTGGCCGGGCCGAAGACGGAATTCAAGGACTGGGAAAAGAACACGCCCTATTTCGAAGGCTGCTTGCCGATCGAGGTGATGGCGGAGCGGGGACGCGAGACCCTGCGCTGGGGCCCGATGAAGCCGGTCGGCCTGACCAATCCGAATGACCCCACCGTCAAGGCGCACGCCATCGTGCAGCTGCGCCAGGACAATGCGCTGGGCACGCTCTGGAATATTGTCGGCTTCCAGACCAAGCTGAAACACGGCGCCCAGACGGAAATCTTCCGGATGATCCCCGGCCTCGAAACAGCCGAGTTCGCGCGGCTTGGCGGCATTCATCGCAATACGTTCCTGAACTCGCCGAAGCTGCTGGACAAACAACTCCGTATAAAGACGATGCCGCGCCTGCGCTTTGCGGGACAGGTGACCGGCGTCGAAGGCTATGTCGAGAGCGCGGCCATGGGATTGCTGGCCGGACGCCTCGCCGCAGCCGAGCGGCTGGGCCGTCCGCTGGCCCCCCCTCCGGCGACGACGGCAATGGGCGCGCTGGTCCATCACATCACCGGCGGCCACCTTGCCGCCGGCCAGACCTTCCAGCCGATGAACGTCAATTTCGGCCTGTTCCCGGACATCGAGGACTATTCGAAGACCGGCCCCGACGGCAAACGCCTGCGCGGCAAGGACAAGGGCAAGTCGAAGAAGATGGCGCAGGCCATCCGGGCCCTGCAGGACTTTGACGCCTGGCTGGCCGGCGAGGCCGTGGTGGCGGCAGAATAGGCAGCCCTTGCGGCCGGACGCAGCTGTCGGGGCTGGCCGGGCTTTGTAGTCTGGTTTCAGGTTCCGCTGATCCCGCCGGAAGCCGGGACGCGCGGCCGATGGGCTAGGTTGAATCCAGCATTG
>JBGSOU010000182.1:0-2121 GCA_041739025.1 Hyphomonas sp. | reverse complement strand
AAATTGCACTAATTCTTGATATTGACAGGATAGTCTCCAAAAAAGGGACACTGGTGGATTTGTCCGAGGCAGCGTGAGCGAGGAATGACCGATGTATGATAAAAATGAGATGCCCCAGATGGACGAGAACAAATTCATTTCTTTCACGTTGGGCGGCCAGACATTCTGCGTCGACATCATGGCCGTGCGCGAAATTCGCGGATGGGCGAAGCCGACGCCGATCCCGCATTCGCCGTCTTACGTTTGCGGCGTAATCAACTTGCGCGGAACCGTTCTGCCGATTGTGGATCTGAGCGCGCGCCTCGGCATGCCGACAACCGACCCGACGCCGTCCAATGTGACGATCGTCGTTCAGATCGGCGACCAGCTGATCGGCCTCGTTGTGGAAGCCGTGTCGGACATCCTCTCTCTCAAGGACAGCGTCCTGCAGCCGACCCCGGAAATCACGTCCGAAACGGCGCGGGCATTCTTCAAGGGTGTGGTTGCACTTGATGGCAACATGATCCGGGTGATCGACCTGACGACGCTGGCCCGCGCGGCGCAGACCCCCCTGGCCGCCTAGGCCCAGCCGGCGGCGCGCAATTGGCTCGACGGAAGGTTGGAGAGTCGTGCGCCCGCATGCAGACATTCTGCATTCGGAGCACCGCGTCAAAGGCAAGGACCAGCGCCTCGCGCAAAGGCTCCGAAATGATGGTGCGGCAATTCGCCCAGACCCTCAGCTGGCGAACCAGAGGAATGGGGTTGGAACGGCTTCAGCCCCTACCCTCACAGTGTTCGAAACCGGAGTTTTAGAAAACTCGTCCGCCAACGGCCATATTCGCGCCGGCAACCCTTGAAAAGAACAAACTTGCGCACAGGTTCTGCTAACACTATGCGCACCATTAGCTGCCGCCGCGTAACCTGATATCAACGAGAATCGCGGTAGTAAGAGCAAGATGGAATGAACTGCTTCACTCCCGAAAGGACTACCGATGTCGATCAAAGACAGCCTCAGAATTCTCGTTGTCGATGACATGGCTGCCAGCCGGGGCGTTCTGATCAACGGACTCGAACAGTGCGGCATCAAGAACATTTTCTCTGAAACATCCTGCGACGGCGCGCTCAGCTTCATGTTGAAGACGCCGGTCCACCTTGTCGTGTCGGACTACAACATGCCCGGCAAGAGCGGCCTGGACCTGCTCAAGGCGATCCGCGCCTCCGGTCAACTGCAACGCACCGGGTTCATTCTCGTGTCCGGCACCACGGATTCGTCCGTGGTCACCGAAGGACAGCGCCTTGGCATGAACAACTTCCTGCCCAAGCCGGTCACACCGGAAAGCCTTCGCAAAACCGTCGAAGCCGTCGTAGGCCGCCTCTAGTCGTGCTCGCTGTAGATTTGTCCTCATGCGTCGATGCGGAAGTTGCGCCGGCCCAGCTTCTGGGGCGGCTTGGATCCATCATGCGAGAGCTCGAACAGACCTGCCATGACTTCCAGGAGGCGTTGTCCTCCAGCCTGCATTCAGACAGCTTGCTGACGGGCTCACTGATCAGCCGGCTGCAGGAAATCGACCGGGTCTCCCAAACTCTGGGATCGATCGCCGCATTCACGAGCGCGCTCGAATCCGCGCCGTCCGGTGGGCTGATCAACATTGGCCCCGCACTCGATCATGTCCGCCTGCACGCCGTTCGCGACGCCCTTTGCGGCCTCAGCGCACCGTATGCTGACAGTGATGTGATGTCCGGGCCTGAGCTGTTCTAAGCTTCCGCAGGCCGCCTTCCGCAACTCCGGCGGCGCCCTCCCCCAAGATCAGCAGCTTTGCCTGTCGCCCGCCGGATGAGCGCGTCCGGATCGAACTCTAGCGCGCTCGATCTCGCTCTCTGGTTCCTGCAACGCCTTTTTGGCAAAGCCGCCCGGATTTCGGCGCACGCCGCCTTGCCGCCCGGGAACGCGGGCACGAGACCAGCCGGCATACCTTGTTGCGGCCGACCCGATACTGTGGCTCTAGGGTCCGGACTCATTACAGCCACCAGATGACGGCTGCTGCAAGCGCGATCGCCGCCATGAAGTTGGTGATGTTTCGGTCAAATCGTGTTGCGATGCGTCGCCAGTCCTTCAGCCTACAGAACATGCGCTCGATGACG
>JBGSOU010000161.1:0-1981 GCA_041739025.1 Hyphomonas sp. | reverse complement strand
CGGCGATCCCCGGTGATCCCGATCATGCGCTGGCCTCGCCCGAAACGGCGGCGCTGTGCGAAGCCTATGACCGAATCATTGCGGCCCGAAGCGACACCCCGGCTTTTGCCAGCCTTCCGGCGGAATTCGAGCTGAAGCCCGGCATGCCCTGCGCGCTGGCGGAACTCGAGATCGCTCCGGCGCGCACCGGACTCTCGGTGCCCGTTCCGGTGAGCGGCTATGGCTGCCGCTATCTCGACGAGCCGGGCGCGCCCGAAGCGAGCGGCTGGCCTGCCTGGACCGGCGCGCTGGAGGATGTCGCGGCGTGTTTCGGCGGCGACTGGGAGATTGCGGCGGTAACGGATTCGCGGGCAGAGGGGCCAACCCGCCGTGTGCTGATGAGCAGCCAGCCGGACGTGCCGGTGATGACGGTTGCGGACGGAAGCGTGGATCCCGTGCGGTTCGAATGGAGCCAGGAAAACGGGCAGGGCATCCTGTTCTTTGTGGCGGCGCCGTGAAGGGGCCGGTGATCGAGACCGAGCGGCTGATCCTTCGTCCTCCGCAGGCGGAGGATTTCGAGCCGATGTGCGCGATGATGGCGGATGCCGGGACGGCACGCTTCATCGGCGGCGTGATGGAGCCGTCTGTCGTGTGGCGTTCGCTTTGCGCGCTGGCCGGCGCCTGGACGATCCGTGGCTACTCGATGTTTTCGGTGATCGAGAAGGCCAGCGGCCGATGGATCGGCAGACTGGGGCCATGGCAGCCGGAGGGCTGGCCGGGCACCGAGATTGCCTATGGTCTGGCTCGGGAAGCCCACGGCAAGGGCTATGCCCGGGAAGGCGTCACGGCGGCGGTCGACTATGCTGTCGACATTCTCGGGTGGGATGAGATCATCCACTGTATCGATCCGTTGAATGCCCCGTCGATCCGGCTGGCCAAGAGCCTCGGCGCGCACAAGTTGCGCGAAGCGCAGGCGCCTGCGCCTTTTTCCGAGATCCGATGGGACGTGTACGGACAGACGGCCGATGACTGGCGGGCAAGGCGCGGGTGATCTGCGCCTGTCATCGTCCCGATGGCGCGGGCATTGCCGTTGGGGCCGGTTGCGGCGGGCGGTTGGAAGCTGAGCGAGGTTTGAATGCCTTGCGCAGCCAGGTGCGGGAGACGCTGGCCGGATGACGGGAAAAGCTCTGGAGGCGGCGGTGCCGGAAGATCGCCAGGTCCGGGTGCAGCTTGCACTTGGCGCGGCACTTGAAGCGTTGAGGCTGGCGCAGCGCGAGACATCGGCGGCGGCTTCAGATCCCGCGCGGCTACGCTGGGCGGCTCTGGGTATCGTCAGTGCACTGCAGGGCGCGCTGGTTGCAGCGCTTTCCGGATATGAAACGGCGGCGCTTGAGGCCGTGCTCAATCCCTCGCAGCCGGAGCGGATTGCGCCGGTCGCCTTCCTGCTCCGGCGTGCCCGGTCGGCAGAGTATCTCAATACGCCGGAGCGTGTGGTGCTTTCGGGCAGCAGCCAGCGCGCGCTGGAACGCGTGATCGATGTGCGCAATGCGGCCGTGCATGCGCTCACGGTCGAGATTCCGGAAACGTTTGCACGGGACATGCGCGTCGCCGTCCGGCTGATCGAGCATCTGGTGCTCGTCGCGCCGGCATTCGACCCTGCGCCGGTGCGGGTTGTAACCGCGTTGATTGCAGACGCATTGAAAGCGCTCGGTTCGGCGTTGGACGAAACGCCGGCCGATTAACGTCAAAGTGACGCCTCTCGTTCAAGGCTTCGCAGATGCGCCGCCTCAAAGCTTTCCTTGCCTGCTTGCTGCTTGCGCCGCTGATCGCGGCGGCGCCGGACACGTTCACGCGCGCCGATCTGGAAGCGCTGGAGGCCGAGCGCGCGGCAGCGGTGAGTGAGCTCAAGCGGCTGGAAGGCGAGGGCGAGATCACCGCACTGGACATTCGCGAACTCGACGGCGAGCTCCTGTCGGCCGCGATGGACGCGCGCCGCCGTGAA
>JBGSOU010000156.1:0-2114 GCA_041739025.1 Hyphomonas sp. | reverse complement strand
GGACATCTCGGGCCGCATATCTGTTTCCGGGGCGGTTTCGCGACTGACCGTGGCCGTCCTGGCCTTGCGGGCTTCGGCAGCTTTCAGCCAGCCTTCATGGAACGTCACCGTGCCATCATGGCGCTGCTCGACGATGACCTTTCCGCCCTGCTTCTTGGTCGTCTGTGCATAGTCCCAGCGCTGGAAGTAGGTGCCGCGTTCCATGACGATCACATCAGCCCAACCCCGCTGACGGTAGCTCTCGACGCGCGCCGCAATAACTGCGCCTTGCGCCTCCCAGAACGCACCAGCGTCCGCAAACACAGCCGTTTCGCCGAACAGGTCGGCAGTCACCACGCCGGAGTATCCGGCAAGGTCGAACAGCGCCTTATCGGTTGTGATCGCGCTCCCGCCGGTGATCCACGCGCGGCAGGCCCGCCCCATCGGGGCGCGCTCAGTCTCGCTGTTCCAGAGTTTGAGCCAGTCCGCCTGTTGCGCAGGTGTGGCGAGCGTCAGCGCCCTAACCGTTTCGCGGTCGATCTCCTCATCGGCGTATAGCTTGCGGATTGGTGCGCTGAGCGCAGCCAGCGCCAGCACCCGCCTGACATTCAGTTCGGTCACACCGAAGAAGCCCGCGATCTCCTCTACGGTCCGGCTTTCGTCGTGAAGCTTCCGAAATGCCGTGTACTGCTCCATCTCGGTGGCAGGCAGGCGGGCCACGTTCTCGATGATGGATGCTTCGATGGCGGACGCGGCATCGCCTTCCGCCATCACAGCGCAGGGCACCAGCGGATCGCTGCCGTTCTCCTTCGCAATCTGCTGGAGCGCAAAGAACCGGCGGCGCCCGGCGACGATGCCGAAGCCGTCGCCTTCGCGCCGGACGAGCAGGGTCTGGCGCAGGCCCTTCTCCCGAATGGACGGCAGGATGTCGGAGACATCCGGCACCTTCCGGCCATGGCGCATGTTGAGTTTCGAAATGCTGAGCTTGCTGAGCTCGATGTGGATCAGGTCAGGTTGTGACATGGGGTAACTCCTCAGAATGGAAACAGATGTGGGGGCGCGAGAGCGAGGCCCAGCCGCCAAGGCGGCAGGTGCCAGTTGATCGGCACGAACGGCGCGCCGAAGTAATCGAGCGAGGCATCAGCTGCGCTGGCGCCGAGATCAAAATCCCGGATCGTCACGTTTGGGCAGCGGCCCTCAACCCAGATGGCCGTGACAAAGCCCTGCTCGATGTCGAGCGTCAGCGACGGGCGCGGACCAAGAAGCTGTTCAAAGATGTCGGGCATCAGGTGCCCTCCCGAGCGTCGGCATGGCTCACAAGTCGCGTGAGCGTCTCGCGGCCAGCAGCGATGGCCTCCGGGAGGAGTTCGTTTGCGACCTCTGTGAGATAGCTGTTGTCCGTCCCCGGATAGTTGGTCTCGATGCCCCAGAGACTTGCCGCATGGGATGCGAGCACCAACCCCTCCAGCGAAACGCTGAGCACGATCCCGCAATAGAACCAGTCACCCTTGCGCCAGCCGTCCATGACGGCTTCGGCCTTGGCCTGCGCCTCGGCGAACCTTTGGCGATGGTTAGGCCCGGGGCCAATGAACCCCGGCGCATCGATGTAGAGCGAGGGCCAGAAACCGTCCTGGCGCTGATCGGGTGCGTCCAGACAATTGTCCGGCACAACCTGCGCCAAGACGGTAAAGGGCCCGGCTTCACAGCTGATGACATCGCCGGGGCAGACATAGGATTGGAAGCCTTGGGCGAACTTCATGCTTCGCCCTCCGCGAACAGGCCCGCGATGGCGATCCAGTGAGGGCCGTAGACGGCGCGCTCGCCGCACTCATCGCACTCGTATCCGCTCGCGTCCGGCTCACAGCCGTCGCGCGGTGCGCGGCAGGCGAGGCAGAAGCCTTCGGACCAGTCGTCCGCCTGCTGCAGTTCATCGAGGGTGAACCGGTACTTGGTGGTTTCGGGAGTCATATCCGCGCCCTCCCCTACCGCGACCAGAAGACATGGACTTCGTCGAAGCCCATCTGGAACACCATGATCTCGCCATTGAGCGCCATGTCGCGGGCGAGGGCCTGCCAGTCGATATAATAGCTAAGGCTCTCGGGGATCGCGGTGCCGAGTTCGGTGTGAAGCTCCTC
>JBGSOU010000141.1:0-2942 GCA_041739025.1 Hyphomonas sp. | reverse complement strand
TGGGGCACGCTGCGCACCTGGCTGAGCGACTCCCCGGCCCGCACGATGCGGCCATTGATCCGGATCGCATCCGACGGGCTGACCGCCGGACCGCCCTGACCACCGGTCACACCGGCGCGCACGGCATCGCTTTCAAGCTGCGCGAGGGCGAGTTCGAGGCTGTTGTCTTCAGCCGGCTCCAGCTCGGCAAGCCGGTCGATGCGGGAGCGCTCGCCTGACCCGTCAAGGCTCGCCGACTGCACGGCGTCCGAACCCGGCGAATCCACACCTTCAAACAGCGCCAGCGTGCGGCTCGGACTGGCTGCGCCGGGATCGGCCGCGACCTGGATGCCCAGCCCCAGCGAGGCGGCCAGACCGCCAAATACGGCAAGGCTCATACCCGCATGGACAACACCTGTGCGGAATGGAGACGGCTCGGACTCGCGCCGGTGACCCATGGGCTCGACCTCTTTGGTTACGGGGGCTTAAAACAGACCCCGACCATCGCCCCGCAGGGTTAACAGGTCGCAAACAAAACGGGCGCACGGCTGTATTCAAACCGCGCAGTTACAGGCATCCCAAAGGTTAATTCAGCCGGCTTTCATGGCCAGCCGCGAGGGCGCCGCACGGCCTTCCCGAAGCATCTGGAGCGCCTGCTCCAGCTGGAAATCCTCGCCCTCATAGCCTTCGGGGGGCTGCAAGTCGGGCATCCGCAGATCCGGACGCTTCTCCCCGGACTCGTTTTCAAGCGCATGCGGCAGATCAGCCTCGGACCAGCGCTGGATCTTGGCGAGTTCTTCCTCGGTGAGGCGGACCTGCGTCACCATGACATCCGGCTCGATGCCCAGGGCCTGGATCGACCGGCCGGCCGGCGTGTAGTAGCGCGCCGTGGTCAGCCGGATGGCCCCACGATCAGCGCCCAGCGGAATCACCGACTGGACGGATCCCTTGCCGAACGACGTGGTGCCGACCACCAGCGCCCGTTCGCGGTCCTGCAGCGCGCCTGCAACGATTTCAGACGCCGAGGCCGAGCCGCCATTGATCAGCACGATCATCGGCACGCCCTTGAACACTTCGCCCTTGGTGGCGTTGCGGCGTTCCACATCGATCGGGCGCCGGCCTTGTGTCGAAACAACTTCGCCGCCCGACAGGAAATGATCGGAAACCTTCACGGCCTCGTCCAGCAGGCCGCCGCCATTGTTGCGCAGGTCGAGAACAATGCCCTTGGGCTTGCCGGTCCCGCCAATGCCGTCAATCGCCTCTTCGAGCAGCAGGGTCGTGCGCTCGTTGAAGGTGGAGACACGGATATAGCCGATATTGCCGGGCTCCATCTTCCAGGTCACGGATTTCTGCTGGATCACTTCGCGCGTCAGCGTGACATCGAACGGATCCTGGCCTTCGCGCAGGACGGTGATGTCAATCGACGTGCCGCGCTCGCCGCGCATTTCCTTGACCGCATCGTTCAGTGTCAGCCCGATGATCGGCTTGCCGTTGATCGCCGTGATGAAATCGCCCGGCTGGATCCCGGCTTCGGCGGCCGGCGTGCCATCCATCGGCGAGATCACCTTGACGAACCCGTCCTCCATCGTGACTTCGATGCCCAGGCCGCCATACTCACCGGAGGTCTGGACCTGCAGCGACTGGAAATCTTCCGGGTCAAGATAACCGGAATGGGGGTCGAGCGAGGTCAGCATGCCGTTGATGGCGGCCGACATGGCCTCCTGCTCGTCGATCGGCACGACATAGTCGCGCTGCGCCCGGGCGAAGATTTCCGCGAACAATTCGATCTGCTGATAGGTAAGCGTGCGCGGATCTTCGGGCTCTACGCCCGCTTGCTGGGGCCAGGCCATTGCCGAAAAGCCGACAGCCGCCGCCCCCAGGATACCGCCCAAGGCGGTACCGGTCAGCAATGAACGCATGTTCCACTCCATACTCATCTCAGCGACCCTCTATTCGTCGCGCGACATCCACTCTGCAGGATTCAGCACCCGGTCGCCAAGCCTTAATTCCACGTTCAACTCAGGAGGCGGATCATCCCGGTCAGGCATGCGGCCGACGGGTTCACCGGCGCTGACGGTCTGGCCTTCGGATACGTAAATCCGGCTCATGCCCGAGAGAATAACATGATATCCGTCGCTTGTACGCAGAATCAGCATCATCCCGTACGTCCGGAAGGGCCGGGCGAACTCGATCACCCCGCCGGCCGGCGCCACGACCTGCGCCTCTGCCCGGGTCTGGAACACGAGATATTCGGTCTTGCCCCCGCTCGGCAGCGGGGCGCCATAGCCATGCAGGAGCGTGCCGGCGGCGGGCTGCTTCAGTCCGCCCAGCGTTGACTTGCCCAAGGGTTCGGAATTGACCTTCGGCACCGGACTGATCGCGGCTTTCGCCTTGCCGGGTTTGGTGGTCTTCAGCGCGGCTAGTTGTGGCCGGTTATCGGGCTTGGCGCGCGGCGCATCCGGCGCGTTCGATTCGAGCGCCGCCAGCAGGTCGCGCAAGGTGCCCGCCTCCCTTCCCAGCTTGTCGGCCCGGCTGCGCAGGCCTTCCAGGCTGCCGGACAGGCCTTCGAACGAGGCCCGCTTGGCAGCGGCCAGTTGTTCGATCTCTTCCTTCTTCAGCTTCATGTTGGCTTCGGCAGCGCCAAGACGCGCCTGCTCAATCTCGATATCTGACTCGAGTTGATTGAGCGCGTCAATCTCGGCCGAGATCGCCGAGGCGCGTTCGGACAATTTCGGATAGGTCGCCTTCATCAGGATCGCACGGCGGATCGCGGCGCCCGAATTGCCCGGGCTCACCACCAGCGCCGGCGGCCGGCGTCGATTGGCAGCAGCCAGCGCGCCAAGCAGATCCTCAAGCGCAACTTCGCTCTGCAGCAATTCGGCATGCGCCTCTTCCCGGCGCGCACGCAGACCGGTCAATGCGGCCTCCGCCTTGCTCGCCTGCTCTTCACGGCGGCGCGCGTC
>JBGSOU010000159.1:0-2189 GCA_041739025.1 Hyphomonas sp. | reverse complement strand
GATCCGTTGGCGGAGCTTGCCCGGCGCCGTCGTGTTCGCGGCAGCCCGCACTCTCGAATGCGCCGCGCGCCTCCAGCCCGGCCAGCCCGAACCGCGCGTAACCGCTTATGGTGCGGGCCTGTTCGCCTTTACCCAGACGCTGGACCTGACCGAGGCCCGCACCCACCTCGGCTGGACACCCCGCGTCGCGTTCGAGGAGGGTCTGGCACGCACCTTTGGAGCAGTCGCATGATCACCGGGCTCGCCTTTCCAAACAGCGCCACCGTCCGTGTGCCCGAGCGCCTGGTCCTGAGTGGCGGGCGCTGGACGCAGATCGACCTTGCCGTCCGATACGCCCGCTTCACGCATGCGCGCGCCGGCACCTGCCTTATCGATACCGGCTACTCTACCCGCGTGACACGCGGCCCACGCTCCCTGCCGCTGACACTCTACGCGTCGATCCTGCAGCCCCGTCTTACCCCGGAGGCGCTTCCGGGCGCCTGCCCGGACGCCCGCACGATCCTCCTCACGCACCTGCACGCCGATCACGTCTCGGCCCTGCGTGACTATCCGGCAGCGCGGCTGATCGCCGATGCCGGCGCCGCCGACCATTTTCTCGCCGCTGGCGCCTTTGCCCGCACGCGCCACGGGGTATTCAAGGAACTTCTTCCGGAAGACTTCCGCGCCCGGATTGTCCCGCTCGAATCGCTCGGCAGCGTGAACGCGCCATTTGGTCTCGGCCCTGCGCGGGATGTGTTCGGCGACGGCGAAGTGCTGGCCGTACCCCTGCCCGGCCACATGCGAGGACATACCGGGTATCTCTTTGCAGGGCAGCCGGTGCCGGTGCTTTATGCCGGCGATGCCGACTGGCTGGCCCAGGCCATCCAGGAAGCGCGCTCGCCAGGCGCGCCGGCGCGCTGGATCCTCGATGATCCGCAAGCCGGACGCGAAACCGCCAAGCGGCTCAATGCCTTCGCCGCCGCCGGTGGCTGCGTCGTGCTCTGCCATGATCCGGAGCCCGCCAAATGAACGCCGCACTTGCGCTGACCCTGATGGCCTTCTGGCGCACCCGCGCCAGAGCGGCCCGGCTGAACACACGCGCGCGCCTCCTGGAATGGCAATCGTGCCAGCTTCAGGCATTCCTGCGGAAGACCGCGCCCAAAGCCGCCGCATTTGCACACCTTGCCGGTCATCCGCTGACGGATTTCCCGGAGATGGACAAGACCGTCCTGATGAACACCTTCGCTGCATACAACGGCGCCGGCATCTCGGCAGACGCCGCCTGGCAGGCGTTCGAAGCCTCCGGCCAGATCGGCCCCTACGCGGTCGGCGCTAGCACCGGCACAAGCGGCAATCGCGGCCTGTATCTCGTTAGCAATGCTGAACGCTATCTGTGGCTCGGAACCCTCCTCGCCAAGGCCTTGCCCCGCCTGTTGACCGCGCGCCATCGGGTGGCGGTCCTGCTGCCGCGCAGCAGCCGGCTCTATGACGCCGCGAACGAGTCCGGGCGCCTCGCCCTGAAGTTCTTTGACCTGACCGCCGGAATCGCTCCGCAGCTCGCCGAGGTCGCCGCCTTCCGGCCTGACGTCCTCGTCGCCCCGCCGCATGTCCTTCTGGCACTGGCACGGGCGGACCTTCCGCTGGCCCCGCGCGAAGTCTTCTCCGGCGCGGAAGTGCTCGACCCCGCCGACCGGGCCGAGATCGAACGCCGGTTCGGCCTCACCGTTCGTGAAATCTACATGGCAACCGAAGGCCTGTTCGGCGTCGCCTGCGCGCACGGCACACTGCATTTGTGCGAAGATTGCGTCGCTTTTGAATGGCAGGCGGCCGGCGACCTTTCGGCGCCCCTGATCACCGACTTCACGCGGCGCACGCAGATGATGATCCGCTACCGGATGAATGACCTGCTGCGCCTCTCGGATATCCCCTGCGCCTGCGGCTCGCCGCTTCAGGCCGTGTCGGAAATTGTCGGGCGGTGCGATGATGCCTTCGTGTTTCCCGGGGCGGTCATGGTGACTCCCGACGTCATTCGCAACGCCGTTGTTGGCGCTGCGCGCACGATCACGGATTTCCGCGCGGTGCAAACCGGCCCGGCGACCGTCATGCTTACCCTGCCGCCGCACCTGGTGACAGATCTTCCCGCCGCGCAGCGCGCGCTCGAGGACCTGTTCGCGCGCCTTGGCGCTGCCCCGGAAGTGCGCGCAAGCACG
>JBGSOU010000100.1:0-6291 GCA_041739025.1 Hyphomonas sp. | reverse complement strand
ACCGTGATCAACGCGGCCGGGCATCACGCCATCCGCATCGCGGCCGCCATCGAGGGCCCGCACACGGCCCAACTGCCGGCCCCCCACTATGTGAAAGGCAGCTATTTCACGATCCAGGGCCACACGCCGTTTTCGCGCCTGATCTATCCGATGCCGACCACGTCGAGCCTCGGCCTGCACCTGACGATCGATCTCGCCGGGCGGGGCAAGCTGGGTCCAGATGCCGAATGGTTACCGGATGAGGCCCGCCCGCCCTTCGACTATCAAGTGGACCCAGCTCGCGCGAAGCTGTTCCATGCCGAAGTCAGCCGCTTCTGGCCGGGCCTGACGCTCGAACGCCTGAGCCCGGACTATGCCGGCGTCCGGCCCAAACTGGTGGCCAGGGGCGCGCCCTCCGGCGATTTCCGCATCGAGGGACACCAGACCCATGGCAGCGCCGGACTGATCAACCTGCTCGGGATCGAGAGCCCCGGCCTGACCTCATCCCTGTCGATTGCCGATCATGTCGCGGAATTGGCAGGATAGGGCGCTTGCACGCCCCCGTCCCAATGTGTATCAGGCGCCTTCGCTGATCGGGCGAAGGGTTCGGTAGCTCAGCTGGTTAGAGCGCGCGACTCATAATCGCGAGGTCGACGGTTCAAGTCCGTCCCGAACCACCATTCCCATCCGGTACGCTTCCTGCTCTGATAGACGGGACCGAGGAGATACCTCATGCTGCCGATGCGCCCCCTCCCCCTCCGCAGCGCCCTGCGCGGGCTTTGCCTGGCCGTATTTGCCGCGGGTCTGCCCGCGCTTGCGCTGGCTCAGGAAGCCCCTTCGGACGAGGCGCCCCGGCCTCCGAAGATCGCCCTGGTCCTGTCGGGCGGCGGCGCGCTGGGCCTTGCCCATATCGGCGCCATCCAGGAGCTGGAACGCCTCGGCATCCGGCCGGACATGATCGTCGGCACCTCGATGGGCGCGGTGATCGGGGGCCTGTATGCCTCTGGCCTCACCGGCACGGAACTGGAAGAGGTTGTGAAGGAGGTTGACTGGGCCGGCGTCTTCTCGCCCCAGGCGGACCGGGACAAGCTGACCTTCCGCCAGAAACAGCAGCAAGCCGAATTTCCCGGCACGGCCAGCCTGGGCGTTTCGCCGGCGGGCATCCTCTTGCCGACCGGCGCCGTGTCCGACCAGACGCTGATGAAGGAGCTGCGCCGCCTGACCCCTGCGCGCACGGCGCTCGACCAGTTCGATGACCTCGCCATCCCGTTTCGCGCGGTGGCCACCGACATCGGCACCGGCGACGCGGTCGTGCTCAGCGCCGGCGAACTGCCGATGGCGATGCGAGCCTCCATCTCCCTGCCGGGCGTTTTCCCCGCCGTGCGCCTCGATGGCAAGCTGCTGGTGGATGGCGGGTTGGCCGCCAACGTGCCGATCAGCGTGGCCCGGGAGATGGGCGCCGACATCGTCATCGCCGTCTGGACACCCAACGCGCTGCTGCCCGATACTGAAATCGGTTCGGTCGTCGACGTCTTGGCCCAGACTGTCAGCCTGCTGATCCTGGCCAATGAGCGCGCCGAGATCAGCACATTGTCAGGGACCGACTTCCTGATCCGCATCGATACGGGCGATATCGGTCCGATGGCGTTCAACCGCAGCGGCGACCTGGTCAACCAGGGACGCAGCGCAATGGGCGCCGAAGCGGCGCGTCTCGCCGAACTGGCCGCCGCCCGCCCGCCGGCCACCTTCGCCTCGACCCGGACGGAGGCGCCGCCGGTGATCTCCTTTGTGCGCATCGAGAACTCGTCGCACCTCGACCAGTCGCTGCTCGAGAACAAGCTGATCGACCTCGTCGGCAAGCCCGCCGATGCCGCCGCGATCGACGAGGCACTGGACCGGGTCTACGCGCTCGGCCCGTTCGAACGGGTCGACTATGTCTACGAAGAGCAGGCCGGCCAGACCGGCCTCGTGGTGCGCGCCGAGGACAATGTGCCCGACGCAGGCCGGGTCCGGTTCGGCCTGATAGTCGAGAATGATTTCAACACCGAGTCCGACGCCGCCATCTCGGTCGACTTCCGCAGCCCGGTGCTGGACGGCTATGGCTCGGAAATCGAGGCACGCGCCACCCTCGGCGACTTCAACGAGATCAGCGCAGAGTATTTCCGCCTGCTGGACCCCAGCCAGAACTGGTTTGCCGCCGTGCGGGGCGAGATCCGCAACCGGCCGGTCAACGTGTTTTCCGTTCGCGGCTTCAAGGAGGCGGGCTACGATCTCACCTACAGTCTCGCCGCCCTCGACGGCGGCTACCAGTTCGGCAATGTCGGCGAAGTGCGCTTCGGCATGGAACTCGGAACCGGCCGGGCCAAGCTGAACGAGGGATTTGCGGCACGGTCCGAAGTCGATATCGACATTGGCCGCCTCGTCGCCTCGGGCGCCTATGACACGCTGGACGATCCCTTCTTCCCGCGCACCGGCGTGCGGGCGGACGCCCAATGGATAAAAGGCTTCGAGGCCCTCGGCGACAATGCGGACTTCCAGACGGTCAACGCGTCCACCCTCGCCGCGTCCAGTTTCGGCCCGAACACCCTGATCGCCGCGCTGGACGCGGGACAGCGCATTGATGGCACCTCACCGGTGGATGCCCTCTACCGCGTCGGCGGCCTGTTCAGCCTGTCGGGCTATCGCAAGGAAGAACTCGCGGGCGAGAATTATCTCACCGCGCAGCTTATCTACCGGCGCAAGCTGCTGAACAATTCCGAGCAGATCTTCGGCCTACCCTTGTACGTAGGCGGATCATTGGAACTGGGAGATGTCTGGCAAGGCAGCAGCGGTTTCGACACTGACGACCTGCGCTTCGGCGGCAGCGTCTACGTCGCCTCAAGCACGGCCTTCGGCCCGGTCTACCTGGCATTCGGCCGCTCCGAAGGCGGGCGCCAGTCGGCCTACCTGCTTATTGGACGAACGTTCTGAACCCGCAATCAGAACCGGTCTGGCCGCAGCACCTTCACTTCGGAAACATTCAGCACGCCGATATGGGCTGAAAGCAGCGTCTCGAGTTGGGTAAGCGCTGTTTCGATCGTGGCGGCACTCCCAACCGATACGATCACCACCATGTCACCGGCGGCCGAGAGGTCGGTATCCCGGTTCCAGTGATTGCCCCGTCCGTATCCGGACAAGGCAGGCAGCACAGTATATCCCGTCAGGCCTGCGGTTTCGAGGATGTTGCAGGCGCGGCGGGTCGCCATACGTTCGATGATCAGCTCAAGCCGGTGCCGGGTGTGCATCATGGGCTCCTTCAGCGCGTAACAAGTCCGGCCAGCCAGATGTAAAGTGGCAGGCCGACGATGAGGTTGAACGGAAAGGTGATCCCGAGCGAGAGCGTCAGGTAGATCGCCGGCTTCGCCTTGGGCAAGACCAAACGCATTGCTGCAGGAACGGCGATGTAAGACGAAGACGCTGCCAGCGTGATCAGCAGGGCCGCATCGCCTGCCGGCATCCCGTTCAGCAATGCGAGACCGGCCGCCAGGCCGGCCGAAATCAGCGGCATGTAGAGGCCAAAGCCGATGGCCGCCGGTCCCAGAAGGCGCCAGCCATTGCGCAGGCCGCGCCCGGCCGACAGTCCCATATCGAGCAGGAACAGGCACAACACGCCCTGGAAGGGTTCGACAAAGAAAGGTGCGATCCGATCCATGCCTTGTGCGCCGGTCAGCCAGCCGATGACCAGGGAACCGATCAGCACGACCACCGAAGCATTCAGCAGCACTTCCTGCGCCAGCTCGCCGCGCTCCGCGCCGGCGATGGCGGAGTCATTCTGACCGCCGCGATAGGCGATCATCAGTGCTGAGATGATGGCAGGCACCTCCATCATGGCTGCCACCGCAACCAGGTATCCCGAAGTGACAAGGCCTGCGGCCTCGACCGCCTGCCCGGCCGCCACGAAGGTGACAATGGAGATCGAGCCATAATGCGCGGCGACTGCAGCCGCATCCGTCCGCTCCAGCCGGCTGCTCGCGCGCAACAGCGCAAAGGCAATGATCGGCAGCAGGAAGGACAAGCCAATGCCGGACAGCATGACGAGTACGACGTCCGGGCCGAGCGCATTCTTCGACATCTCGACCCCGCCCTTGAGGCCGATCGACATCATCAGGTAAATGGCGAGACCCTTGGCGAAGGCCTCGGGAATCGACATCTGCGATTTCAGGAGCGCCGCACCGAGACCCAGCAGGAAGAACAGCACCATCGGCGACAGCAGCGTGGCGAGAGCAATATCCATGGCAAGCCCCGTTTCACCCGCCGCCGCGCAGCAGGCCATTATCTGCTCAGGCAAAAGCCACCGCCGCAGTACCGGATGGTTGCGGCGGTGGCTGATCCGTCATGGACTGTTGAGCCGCCGTTTTACGGCGTGTAAGGCACCGAGGAATGGTGCACGCTGATGCGCAGCTGGCCCTCCGGATCGCGGATGTAAACAAAGGTATATTCCACCTTGGTTTCATCCGTGCTGCCGTCCGGGGTGAAATAGTAGTTGCCCATCGCGTAAGCGGTGTCGCCCTGCGTCAGGATCTCCTGCTCGCCCCAGCGTACATTCGTCCAGGGCCGGATCGCGAAACCCTTGTCTTCAGCGATTGATCCGCCCACGAAGTAAGACAACGCCTCATCCTTCGTTTCGCGGAACTGGTCCTGTGCGGCGAGCGTCGGCTTGAACAATACGCCGCCCTGATCGTAGGCGTAGAGGGCTGCGATATGGTCCTCGGCGGCCTTGCGATAGTCCCCGCCAGACTTGAACGCCGCGCCAATCGCGACGATCCCGTCCGACCAGAGTTTTTGCACCGCAAGCACTTCGGCTTTCGAAATCGGCGCTGGCGCCTGGATTTCGGCAGGGGCGGCAGGCGAGGCACCCGCCGATGAAGCGCATGCCGTCGCCGGCACCATCACGGCGCCCAGCGCCAGGGCCGCCACAGCTTGTTTGAACGTCAGCATAATCGTGTTCTCCAGAGTGTCGGAATTCATCCGTACAAGGCAATCCCTTGTGCGTGGCACAGGCTATGCGCCAGACCGGCATTAAGTATCAAATCGAATAATCTGACGGATTCGATAGTTTGAAACTATCTTTCATGCTGGAGCAGGTTGCCCGCCGCCCGGGCCAGGATCTGCGCCATCAGCCGTAAGCCAGGCTGCAGGGGCGACGTATCGCGCCAGATCAGCGAGATGCAGCGCGAGGCGATCGGGTCGTCGATCTGGCGCACGGCCAACAACGGGTCGCGCCGCGCCTCGGTCAGCGCGTAGAGGCTCGGCAGGATGGCAACGCCCGCGCCCATCTCGGCCATCTGCCGGATCGCATCGAGACTGGTGCCTTCATACTCATGGCTAACCCGCGCGCCGGCCGTTTCAGCAATCCGCCGGATAATGGCATCCAGGCGGTGGCCCTGCCCCAGAGTGAGCAGGTCATGGCCAGCCAGTTCTTGCAGCGATACCGGGCCGCTGGTCTTGGCCAGCCGGTCCTCGGGCGGCGCGCAGATGTAGAGTTTCTCCCAGAACAGCGGCGCGTGCTGGGTGTCCGGATGATCCTCGGCCGTCGAGATCACCGAGTCGAACCCGCCATTGTTCAGGTGGGTATCGAGATCGACCGTACGCTCTTCGCGCACGCTGAGGCGCAGCTGGGGAAAGCTCCGGTGCATCTCGCGCGTCACCAACGGCAAGAGGTAGGGCCCGATGGTCGGCAGAACACCCAGCCGCAGCCGGCCGGACAGACCATGCTCGCTGCCGCCGGCCGAGGCCTTCAATTCCGCCACGTCGCGCAGGATCAGCCGGGCCCGACGCACGACTTCCTCGCCCGCCGGCGTCATCAAGGCCCCGGACCGTCCACGCTCGACCAACAGCACGCCCAGCTGCTCCTCCAGATCGGCCACCTGCGCCGAAAGGCTCGGCTGGCTGACGTTCAACAGCTTCGCCGCCTCGCCGAACCGGCCGGTATCGGCAATGGCGGTGATGTATTGCAGTTGCCGGAGGGTCGGCCTCATGAATAGCTTTTTCCTATCGAAACATTCGTATCATTCGATTGGAACTATGCATCTCCCCAACCAATTTCAAGCGCTGTCGCAAAGCAAAGGAGACGACAATGTTTGAAGCCCCCTCGCACACGTCCGGCCCGTTGGGCGCGATGGACGCGTATGGCGAAACCGAGGCACCGGCGCCCAAGCGGTTTTGCACCGCGCGCCGGCGTCAATGGCGTACATTCCGCATGCGGAGGAAGGTGATGCGGCGCTAGGCGCCCGCCGCCCGCTTCGTCTGTGTACTGGAGATCAGGATGTCGGC
>JBGSOU010000148.1:0-2637 GCA_041739025.1 Hyphomonas sp. | reverse complement strand
GCCCGTGAACGGGTCGACCTTGCGCCGGCGGCCGAAGGGGCGGCGGGCAGGAATGTTCGTGATGTTGATTTTCTGTGCCATTGGATCTGTTCCTTACCCTTAATCGCGCGGACGGCGTTCTTTGCGCGACAGAACCACGGAGGGCTCGTCGGACAGCGTTTCGACGCGGACGGTGAGGTAGCGCATCACGTCTTCCGAGATGCGCTGGCGGCGTTCGAGTTCGTGGATCGCGGCAGGCGGTCCATCGATGTTGATGCAGGAGTAATGACCCTTGCGCTGTTTCTTGATCGGATAAGCGAGGCTGCGAAGGCCCCAGTATTCGACCCGGCCGACCTTGGCGCCTTTTTCCTGGAGGAAAGCGTTCATCTCTTCGACGAAGGTTTCCACCTGGGCCGGCGAAATATCAGGCCGTGTGATCACGACGTGCTCGTATAGTGCCATGTTTTCATTCCCAAAATTAGAAGATGCGGCGCAGGGGAGCGGGAGACTGCCCCAGCGATGGCCCCTCGTTTTCCGGCTTATTCCGGGGACTTGAGGACCGCACCTTGCTGTGAAGAGGGGGTCTAAAGCCTATCTGGCCGGATATTTCAAGCGCTTGCATGCGGGAAGGGCGCGCTTTACGCACGGCCAAAACAAGCCAGACATCAGGGAGGCCGGGCCGCCAATGACGCTCGCATTCATCTTTCCCGGACAGGGAAGCCAGGAAATCGGCATGGGCAAGGCGCTGGCAGAGGTCTTTCCGGCCGCCAAAGCCGTGTTCGAGGAAGTCGATGCTGCCCTCGGGCAAAACCTCTCCGGCTTGATGTGGGGCGGCGATCTCGCCGAACTCACGCTGACCTCCAACGCCCAGCCGGCCCTGATGGCGCACTCGGTTGCCGCCTATCGGGCGCTCGAGGCGAATTTCGGGATTACGGTGAAGGACGCGGCCTTCGTGGCCGGCCACTCGCTCGGCGAGTATTCTGCGCTGGCTGCCGCCGGATCGATCAGCCTCGCTGACACTGCCCGCCTCCTGCGCATCCGGGGCAATGCCATGCAGTCGGCCGTGAAGCCCGGCGAAGGAGCGATGGCCGCCTTGCTCGGCGCGGAAGTCGATCAAGCCGAAGCCGCTTGCGCCGCGGGGCGCGCCACAGGCGGGGCCTGCGAGATCGCCAATGACAACGCGCCCGGCCAGCTGGTCATCTCCGGCACCAAGACGGCCATCGACGCTGCCGTCGCATGGTCGCAGGCCAACGGCGTCAAGAAGGCGATGGCGCTCAACGTCTCTGCGCCCTTCCACTGCTCGCTAATGCAGCCGGCGGCCGACGCGATGGCTGAAGCGCTCGCGAAAACGCAGATCATGGCACCTGCCGTGCCGCTGGTGGCCAACATTTCGGCCAGCGCGGTCATGGATCCGGAAACCATCCGCCAGAATCTCGTGAAACAGGTCACTGGCCGCGTGCGCTGGACCGAGTCCGTTCAGTTCATGATGGGGCAGGGCGTCACGATGACGGGCGAGGTCGGCAATGGCAAAGTGCTCACCGTCATGCAGCGCCGCATCGAGAAATCCCTGAACGGCTTCACCCTCGGCAACCCCGAGGACCTCGAAGCCTTCGCCAAAGCCCTGCGCGGCGAAGGCTGACGCGGCCACCGTCTCGCGGACTTGCTCGACACTGATCCCGGCGAAGCCTAGCGTTCCCTCTCCTGTGGGAGGGAACCATGACACTCGAGAACATTTATTACGTCGGTCAGACGGTCGCGGTCGTCGCAATCCTTATGTCGTTGCTGGCGGTCGTCTGGCAGATGCGGCAGTCGCAGAAAATGGAGCGCGCCGCTGCCCAACGCGACCTCTTGCTTCGGGTCTCAGAGTGGGGCCGAATGCTGAGCGCCAACGAGGGCGACGTCGACCGCTTCGTTCAGGGCCTCGTCGAATATGAAGGTGCGGACGCCCTGACCCAGCTGTTCATGGACAAGGCCTTTTCCGAGTTCGTCTTCGTGGCAGAGTCGGCTTTGAACATGCGCCGCGACGGCTTTTTCAGCGATGGCACCTGGGCAGGTATCGAAGGCGCCGCGCTGGGCCTGTTGCGCACGCCCGGGGGAAAGCAATGGTGGGTCTACGGACAGCAGGTCATCGGCAGCGAGATTGTTGAGCATCTGAAGAAGCGGTTGACTGAAACTCCGGAGGGTGCGCCGACATTCCTTGATTTTTGGCCGTCCTACCGCAACAGGCTGAAAGAGCTCGAAGCGCTGAAGTCCCCCGGCCAGCGGGCAGGCGCAACCGCGGTTTGACGCGAAGCGCGCACCTGCCCTATGTCCCCTCACTGTAGCATTTACCTCTGAACAGGAGCCCACGCATGTTCCACCTCACTGGCCGCACGGCCCTCGTCACCGGCGCATCGGGCGGCATTGGCCGCGCGATTGCCCAGGCCCTCTCGGACGCCGGCGCAAAGGTGGTGCTCTCCGGCACGCGCGAAGCGGTATTGCAGGAAGTGGCTGCAACCCTGAAAGGCGAAAGCGCCATCGTCGCCTGCAACCTGTCTGACCCGGCAGCCGTTGATGCGCTTGTCGGCCAGGCCGAAGCGGCCCTCGGCCCGCTCGACATCCTGGTCGCCAATGCGGGAATCACCCGCGACAAGCTGCTGATCCAGATGAAGGACGAGG
>JBGSOU010000144.1:0-2143 GCA_041739025.1 Hyphomonas sp. | reverse complement strand
ATCGTGGCCGCCATCGCCAGCGCCAGTCCGTCGAGGCGCACTTCGGCGCGCGACATCAACTCCCGGCTCTGCAAATCCAGCGGCATGATCAGGGCAAGGAGCAAGGACACCAGAAGGGCAAGGCCAATGCCCGAGAGCAGTGTCAACGCGCCCTGCCGGATCAGGCGGACATCTCCCAGCGCAGCGCCGAGATTGAACGCCAGGATCGGGCCCAGCAGCGGCGCGATCACCATGGCACCGATCACGGCGGCGACGCCGTCCGAATTGAGGCCGATGGCCGCCACGATGGTCGAGAGGATGACGAGCACGACATAGTCCCGGTCCAGCTTCGCGCCGGAAGCGACCTGCGCGTAGAGTTCCTCGCGGGTACTCTGTTCGCGCTTGGACGAGGCCTCCCGGCTGGTCTCCTCGAGGCGGGGCACGGTCGCCTCGACCGCGCAGACGGTGATGCGCCAGCCGGACGAGCCCTCCAGCGCGGACTGGAGGTTGTCCATCAGCCCCTGCACCGTGCCTTCTCGCAGGAAGACGGAGATGAAACGCCGGTCCTTCTGTTCGGTGAGCTGGACGACATAATCGACGGGCTTGGCGGCCTTGATCGCACTCATCACGGTATCGAAGGCCCCGTTGGCCGGGAGGTGGATGTCGAGCCGCCGGAGGGTGCTCATGAAGCGCCGCGCTTGCCGAGCCGGGCAATCAGGCTGGACGTATCCCAGCGGCTGCCCCCCATCGCCTGCACGTCAGCATAGTATTGATCGACCGTGGCGGTCATCGGCAGGCTGGCGCCGGTTTCGCGCGCGGCGTCGAGCGTGATGCGCAGATCCTTGCGCATCCAGTCCACCGCGAAGCCGAACTCGAACTGGCCTTCGGTCATGGTCTTCCAGCGGTTTTCCATCTGCCAGCTTTGAGCAGCGCCGCCGGAAATAGCTTCGATTACCTTTTCCGGATCGAGGCCGGCCGCTTCAGCAAAGTGCAGGCCTTCGGCGAGGCCCTGCACGATGCCGGCGATGCAGATCTGGTTGACGGATTTCGCCAGCTGGCCTGCGCCGGTCTCGCCGATCAGGGTGATCTTGCGGGCGAAGGCGTCCATCACCGGCTCGGCGGCGGCAAAGGCGGACGGCTCTCCGCCGCACATGATGGTCAGCTTGCCGTTGATGGCGCCCGCTTCGCCGCCGGACACCGGGGCGTCAATGAAGCGGGCGCCCTTGGCCTTGCAGCGGGCCGCAAGTTCGCGGGCCAGCCCGGCAGAGGCGGTGGTGTGGTCGATTACCGTCATCCCGGCGCCGAGGCTCGATTCGAACTGGTCGAACACGGCGCGCACGTCCGGATCATCGCCGAGGCACATCAGGACGAACTCGGCGCCGAACACGGCCGAGGCCGCATCCTTCGCCGCCTCGCCCCGGTGCACGCCGGTCCAGGCGGCCGATTTTTCCGCCGTGCGGTTCCAGACGCTGACCTGGTGGCCAGCGCGGGCAAGGTGGCCCGCCATGTGGAAGCCCATGACCCCAAGGCCGAGAAAAGCGGTACGCGCCATGACTGTCTCCTATTGGCACGCCCGGAATAGATCGAATTTCAACGAAATCCCACCCCTCGCCGAAGCGTGGGTTTCACCATGACCTGATAGGTGTTGGTTTCCGTCAGAATGATCGGACCAGGAAAATGGCAATCGCCACGAACCATCGGCAGTACGCAGGCAGAATGCCTGCCATTCCGGCCCGCAAGCTCGGGAACTGGAAGATGGCTTATGCCGACTTCCTCACCGCCTTGATGGCCTTCTTTCTCCTGATGTGGCTGGTCAGCGGGGTCTCCCCTCAAGACCGCAGCGTGATTGCCGGCAAGTTCAAGCTTCGCCCCGAGGCCGCCGCCGTGCTTCCGGCGAACCCGGTTCCGGCCGAGGCGCAGGATCTCTACAGCCTTCTGACACTCGCCGACGCCCTCCGGGCTGCCGGGGATAGCGTTGTGCTGACCGCCGAACCGGACGGCGTGCGCGTCGATCTGGTCGACACATCCGGCCGCCCCCTGTTCGAAAGCGCCAGCGGCGCACTGACCGCCGAAGGCCGAGCCTTGGTATCGGCCGCTTCCGCAACGCTCGCCCCCCTGCCAAACGCCTTGTCCATCGAAGGCCACACGGATGCCTTCGGCCTGG
>JBGSOU010000577.1:0-2195 GCA_041739025.1 Hyphomonas sp. | reverse complement strand
ATCACCGCGCAGGCCAGCGCGGCGATGGCGAAACCGGCGAGCAGGCGGGCGCCGGCCGAGACACCGTCGGTCGACTGCTTGGTGACTTTCGCAAGGTCATCGAGAAGGCCGAGAAAGGCGTAGGAGAAGGTGACGAACAGCGTCACCCAGACATACGGATTCCTGAGGTTGCCCCAGACCGCGACCGCGACGATCAGGCCGAGCCAGATCAGAAGGCCGCCCATCGTCGGCGTGCCTTTCTTCGACATCTGCGCTTCCAGCGACAGGTCGCGGATCGGCTGGCCCTTGCCCTGGCGGGCGCGCAGCGCGTTGATCATCGCGTCGCCGAACACGACCGTGATCAGGAACGCCGTCACGACCGCCGCCCCGGTGCGGAACGTGATGTAGTTCAGTAGATTGAAGGCGCCACTCGGCGCAGCGAGCCACTCATACAGCATCAGCTTGTCCTCGCGGTCCCTTCTGGACCGCTTTCCATCTTGCCCAAACCGGCCGCTGCACTCCATTGGCGCAAGCGATCCGCTAACCGTCCCATCCCGGAGGCATTCGACCCTTTGATCAAGAGCAGATCGCCGTCCTTCAGGGCTTTTTGCAGCTGATTCCACAAGTCATCCGCTGACGGAGCAGATGCCTGTGGAAACCCGGGCGGAAGCGCCTCCGCAAGGCGCTGCATTTCCGGTCCCGCGAGGAAGACGCCTTCGACTCCGGCATCAACGATCGGGCCTGCCAGTGCGACGTGTTCTTCCGCCGACGAAGCGCCGATTTCCCGCATGTCGCCCAGCGCGGCGAGACGTCTACCGCCGGTACGCTGCGCCAGTGATTTCAACGCGGCGCGCATGCTGGCCGGGTTGGCATTGTAGGCGTCGTCGATCAGCGTGAAGCTTCCGCCATCCGGCAGCGCCAGCGTTTCCGCCGTGCCGCGTCCGGGCGGCGGGGCATAGCCGTTCAGCGCCTCGGCACACTCGGCCACCGAACGTCCGGTCTGGCTGGCGGCGAGCAGCGCGGCCGCCACGTTCGAGGCCCAGTGTTCCCCCACCGCATTGATCGACACGGTGGCGGAGCGGCCAACCACGTCAACCGTGACACGACTCGTGCGGCCATCGGTTTCGTAGCCCGTGATCCGCGCCGTGGCCTCTTGCGACCGGCCGAAGGTTTCGACATTTCCGGTCGGGCAAAGTTCACGGGCGCGCGCGGCGAGAAACTCGAGGAAGGCATCGTCGGCGGGCAGGATGATCGTGCCGCCCGCTTCGAGCCCGGCAAAAATGTCCGCCTTCTCGCGCGCAATCGCCTCGACCGAACCGAGCCCTTCAAGGTGGGCGGCGGCCACGCAGGTGATCAGCCCGATCTGCGGGCGCACCATGTGGCTGCGCGGCGCAATCTCGCCCGGCGTGCTCATGCCGATTTCGAACACGGCGCGCCGGGTCTCTTCCGGCATCCGGGCCAGAGTCAGCGGCACGCCCCAGTGATTGTTGAAGCTTTTGGCATTGGAGTGCGACGGACCGAACGCAGCATAGATGCGCGCCAGCATTTCCTTGACCGAGGTCTTGCCCGCCGATCCCGTCACCGCCGTGCGGACCGCGCCGCAGCGAATGCGCGCCGCAATGCCGAGCGCCGTCAGCGCCTCGAGCACATCGTCCACCTCAACCGCCGGACCACCGGTGACCGGCTTCGACACCAGCGCGCCGGCGGCGCCCGCCTTGAAGGCGGCTTCGACAAAATCATGCCCGTCGCGCTGATCGGTCAGCGCCACGAAAAGATCGCCCGACTGCTGGGTGCGCGTGTCGATCGACACGCCGCCCGTCACCGTGAAGGCCGCGCTGGCAGCCCCGCCGGTTGCGAGTTCAATATCTTCCGAGGTCCAGAGCGGCGCGCTCATGCTGCGCCTCCCTTCAGGGCGGCAAGCGCCACTTCCTGATCCGAGAAGGGCAGGATGTCGTTGCCGATGATCTGGCCCGTTTCGTGCCCCTTGCCGGCAATCACCAGCGTGTCGCCTTTCTTGAGCTCGCCGATCACCGTGCGGATGGCTTGGGCCCGGTCGCCGATCTCGCGCGCGCCCCTGGCCCCGCCCAGGACCGCCGCACGGATCTTCGCCGGATCCTCCGACCGCGGATTGTCATCGGTGACGATCACATCGTCCGCCTGGCGCGAGGCAATCTCGCCCATGATCGGGCGCTTGCGCGCATCCCGGTCGCCGCCGC
>JBGSOU010000527.1:0-3649 GCA_041739025.1 Hyphomonas sp. | reverse complement strand
CGACACAACGGAAAAGGACGCGGCCGCGGCCGCGGCGAGCGCGCCCGGCTGGTGGCGCTGTCGCGCGGCAAGGTCACGCTTCTGGCGCTGGCGGCCCTGAAGCAGAAGGCCGCCGGGCATTGACCCCGCGCTTTGTGACTTAGTCACCGACGCGCCGGAGCGGCCCGGGTAAGGTGTCTCCATCGACAAAGGAGACTACCATGTTCAAGACCAATGAAGGCACAATCGACCGTGCCCTGCGCGTGATTGCCGGCCTCGTGCTGATCAGCCTCGTCTTCGTGGGGCCGAAAGTGATCTGGGGTTGGGTTGGCCTCGTCCCGCTGCTGACCGGCCTGATCGGTTCCTGCCCGGTCTACAGCCTGCTGGGCATCAACACCTGCCCGATGAAGAAGGGGTAGGCGGACCTACTCCGTCTTCGCCGTCTGGGCGACAATGAACGCGGCCAGATCACTGATGCAGGCCCGGCCGGCATCGGTGAGCGCCTTGGCGCGGGCCGCGTTCGAGCCGTCGAGTGCGAGCGCGGTTGTGGCAAAGTTTGTCTGCGACACAACCGTGCGCGTGCGGCCCTTCACCAGCGTCGCATCGAGGCGGCAGCGCGCCTGATCGCCCGTCAGGGTAAAATCCGAAATCCGCCAGGTCAGTTCGTATTGGGCCGGACCGGCCGAATCTGACGGCAGGGCCGCGAACTCGCCCTCGCCGCTCAGGGAATCCAGCAAGGCGCCCTGCATCATCTCGGTCGCATTGTCCGTCCACTGAACGCCGCGCACGATCCGCAGGCCGCCGCTTTCATCTTCCGCCGCAATCGTGCGGCCCGAAAAGATGCGCGAGGCTTCAGGCTCATGGATCGTCACCGTGGCACCCAGCTTGTGCGCGGGTTCCATCGGGCCGATGCGGTAATAGGCGTCCGGCGCCTCGGGTTGCTTGAGCACGCTGACGCAGCCGGCAAGGCTCACCAGCACGGCAGACAGGATCAGGGAACGGATCACCGGCGTTTCTCCTCATATGGCAGGGGCTCGCCGACAATGAAGCCCTGGGGGTTGCGTTCAATCTCGCGCACGGCGCGGTCCAGCCGGTTGATCAGGACCCGCAGGTCCTGGCTGGCGGCCGTCGTATTCTCGAAGGTGGCCGCAGCCGGCCCCTCCATCAAGGCGGTCGCCGCCGACACCGCGCGCCGGCTTTCCTCCAGCGTACCGGTCGCCGCATCGGCGACGTTGCGGAAATCGGACACCAGCGTCTTGAGATCGGCGCCAGCGCCGGTGACGCTAGTCTCGGCCGCCTTGCCGAAGCCCTGCAGGTCGATTGACGCCACTTCAAACGCATTGGAAGCCGCCGACACATCCTTGAGCGTGGCGGATGCCTCGTTGATCAGGCCGTCCTCGGATGCGAGCTTGGTGGTGATTGTTTCGAGATTGCGGATCGAGGTGGTCATCGAGGCGATGTTCTCTTCCGTCAGGATGCGGTTGATGCCGTCAAAGGTCAGGTTGGCGCGTCCCAGCGCCTGCGCGCCACCGGCAACGATCTGATCGACCAGCGTGCGCTCGGACTTGATGATCGGCACCGGCTGGCCCGGCTTGCCTTCCAGCGGCTTGCCGGTGCCGGCGCTGATCTGGACGAAAGTGATGCCGGTGATGCCGGCGAGCTGGATCGAGGCGGTCGAGTCTTCCTTGATCGGCGTTTCGCGGGCCACCCGGATATGGGCGCGCACCTTGGACGGATCGGCCTTGTCGATCCGCACGGCGGCCACCTCGCCCACCTTGACGCCGATATAGCGCACGGCCGCGCCTTCCTCGAGCGAGACCGGACCTTCGAACACGATGTCATAGGCCTTGTAGTCCCGCTGGAACTCGGACTGGCCGAGCCAGAGGACAAAGCCGGCGATCAACGCCGCGGCGACCAGCACAAGGCCGCCGATCAGAGCGTAGTTTGCCCGGGTTTCCATGCGTCTTCTAAGCCTCTTTCTGAAGGGTGGGCGCCGCCGCGCGTCCGCGCGGCCCGCTGAAATATTCCTGAATCCAGGGATGGTCGACTTGTCTCAGCTCCGGAATGGTTCCCACCGCCAGCACCCGTTTCTCGCCCAGCACGACAATCCGGTCGCAGGTGGCCTGGAGCGTATCCACATCATGGGTGACAAGAAAGACCGTCAGGCCTAGCGCCCGCTGCAGCGAGCGCACGAGCGCGTCGAACCCGGCGGCGGTGATCGGATCGAGCCCGGCGGTCGGCTCGTCGAGGAACAGCAGTTCCGGATCGAGGGCCATGGCGCGGGCAAGCGCGGCCCGCTTGCGCATGCCGCCGGAGAGATCGGACGGGTATTTTTCGCCCGCACTCGCATCCAGACCGGCAAGCCGGATCTTCATGCCGGCGAGATCGCGCATCAGGGCGGGGCTGAGTGCGGTGTGTTCCTTCATCGGCACCATCACGTTTTCCCGCACCGTCAGGTTCGAAAACAGCGCGCCGTCCTGGAACATGATGCCCCAGCGCCGTTCGATGGCGGTGCGCTCGTCGCGCGCCAGCGTTTCAAGCCGCTCGCCGAACACCTCGACACTGCCGCCCGCCGGTGTCTTCAGCCCGGTGATGGCGCGCAGGAGCACGGACTTGCCACAGCCCGAAGGCCCGATGATGCCAACCACCTCGCCCTGCGGAATGTCGAGGTTCAGGTGCTCGAGCACCACGGCCGCCCCGTAGGCCACCTTGAGATCCCGGATCCGGATGATCGGTTCGGCGCTCATATGCCGAGCTCCATGTAGAAGATCGCGAACAGGGCATCGAGCACGATGATCGCGAAGATCGCCTGCACCACCGAGGTCGTGGTCCGGTGGCCAAGCGACTGTACGCTGCCGCCGGTCAGCAAGCCTTGCCGGCACGCGATCAGCGCCACCACAATGCCGAACACCGGCGCCTTCGCCATGCCGACCCAGAACTGGTCGAGCGGCACGGAGCTGCGCAGCCGTTCGATGAACAGGCCGGGATTGATGTCCAGCGCGGTCCAGCCGACGACGACACCGCCGGCGATGCCCGCCAGCGTCGCGATGAAGGCGAGGATCGGCGTCATCACCAGCATCGCCAGGACACGCGGCGCCACGATCACTTCCATCGGCTTGAGGCCGAGGGTCTGCATCGCGTCGATTTCCTGGCGCATCTTCATCGTGCCGATCTGCGCGGTGAAGGAGGAGTTGGTGCGCCCGGCCAGCACGATGCCGGTGAGCACCACGCCGAACTCGCGCAGCATCGAATAGCCGATCAGTTCGACCGTGTAGATCTCGAGATCAAAATCCCGCAGCGTCGTCGCGCCGATATAGGCGACGACCATGCCGACGAAAAAGGACAGGAAGGCGACGATCGGCATCGCGTTGAAGCCGGCCTCTTCCATCACCGAAACGATCGAGGTCCAGCGCAGTTTCCAGGGCCGGACACCGAGGCGCAGGAGGGTCGCCATCGTCTCGCCGAGGAAGGCCAGCGTCGCAACCAGTTCACGCGCAAGGTCCACCGTCCCGCGTCCGATCCGCGCGAGCAGGTCGATCAGGCCGGGCGGCTTGTGCGGGGCGGGGATGACCGGATCCGAGACGGCGTGGACCTGTGCCAGAAGGCTGGACGCGGAGGCATGCACACCGGTCAGCTGCGGCGGCCAGTTGCCTCCGGCGCGCAGCCCTGG
>JBGSOU010000524.1:0-5127 GCA_041739025.1 Hyphomonas sp. | reverse complement strand
CAGGGGTCGTGGCTTCGGGCAGCGGCAACAGCAGCGTTTCGGCCGGCGGGGCCGCCACTTCGGTTGTGGCAGGCGGCGCGGCATCGGGGGCGCAGGCGGTCAGCGAAAGTGCCGCGACAGCGCCCAGAATGGAAAGGCGTTTCATCATGACGGGGTTCCCAGCCAGAGTTTTGGATGGTCCGGGTCTCGCACGAGCGGGAGGGGGCATCAAGCGCGCCGCCGGGCAAATTGCGCCGCGCACCTGTCTTTGCGCCCTTGTCACTGTCCGTTCAGACGCGATTTCTATAGTCTGCAGGATACAAGGGCCCTCCGGCGCCCGACGAGGGATTGGCGACAATGACGGGACTGAAACAGCGTTGGATCATCCGGCTGCGGGCGGGGCTCGCCGCGCTGGCGAGCGTTCTTGTCGCTGTTTCACTGCCGGCCTGTGCCCATCCGGTGACCATCGGCGCGCTCGAGGCGGCCGGGTCGGTGACGCCGGCCTTCCTGCCGGAACAGAACATCTTCATTGCCGCTGACGGCGCCCGGCTGGGCCTGTCGGTCTGGCCGGCGGAAGGCACCGCAGAGCCGGAATACGTGGTGGTCGGCGTGCACGGCATGAGCGACTATGCCGGCGCCTTTCACATGGCGGCGCCCTATTGGGCGAAGCGCGGCGTCACCACCTACGCCTATGACCAGCGCGGCTTCGGCCGCTCGCCCAACAAGGGCTTCTGGCCGGACGAAGAGCTGATGCGTGAGGATCTGCGCGCGGCGGTCGATGTCGCCCGCCTGCGCCATCCGGACGCCGTGATCACCGTGGTCGGCATCTCGATGGGCGGATCGGTGGCGCTGACGGCGTTTGGCTCGGACGATCCCCCCAAAGCCGACCGGTTGATCCTGTCCGGCCCGGGGCTGCGCGGCTGGGGCGCGATCAATCCGCTCTACCGGGTCAGCCTTTATGCGTCGGCGCACATGAATCCCGGCTGGATCGTGGTGCCGCCGGCGGGACTGATCAAGATCGAGCCTTCGGACAACAACGCGATGCTGCGCCGGACCTGGTCGGACCCGCACATGACCTATGAAAACCGGATTGATGCGGTTTACGGCCTGGTGACCCTGATGGAGAACGCCCACTGGGCGGCCGGTCGCCTGCCCGAAACCCTGCCGATCCTCGCCTCCTATGGCGCAAGGGACATCGTGGTGCCGGCCAACGGCGCCGAACGGACGGCCAAACTGCTGAAGCCGAATGTCCGCACGGTGTATTACCCGAACGGCTATCACATGCTGTTGCGCGACCTGCAGGCCGAGAAGGTGCATGCGGACTACCTTGCCTTCATGAAGGACCCCGGCGCGCCCCTGCCGAGCGGCGAGGTCGAATGGCCGTTCCGGCATCCGTGCCTGCAGATGGCCGGTGGCACCTCATCTTCGGCCGATTGCTGAGCCCTCCGGCAGGCCCGGGCCGCCCGGGCGGGCCTATCCACAGCTGCGTGCCTCTTGCAGCCGACCCTGCGTGGACAAATATAAGGGCATCTGCCAATCATTGGCTTTGCTGATTCAGCCCTGTTTTTCGAAGGCTTACTTGATGTCCAATATCCATGAGACCGCGCTCAACCTTGTCCCGATGGTCGTTGAACAGACGAGCCGGGGAGAGCGGGCTTTCGATATCTTTTCGCGCCTGCTAAAAGAGCGGATCATCTTCGTGACCGGCGGAATTGATGACAGCGTTGCCTCGCTGACCACCGCGCAGCTCTTGTTCCTCGAATCCGAGAACCCGAAGCGCGAAATCGCCATGTATATCAACAGCCCCGGGGGTTACGTCTCATCCGGTCTCGCGATCTATGACACCATGCAGTACGTGCGCTGCCCGATCTCCACGGTTTGCATCGGCCAGGCCGCCTCGATGGGCTCGCTCCTGCTTGCCGCTGGGGAACACGGCATGCGGATTGCGCTGCCAAATGCGCGCGTCATGCTGCACCAGCCGTCGGGCGGCTATTCGGGCGTTGCCACAGATATCGAGCGCCATGCCGAAGAGATTATCGAATTGAAGCGCCGTCTTAACGAAATTTACGTGCGCCACACCGGCCAGCCCTACGAAATCATCGAGCGCACCTTGGACCGCGATACCTTCCAGACGGCCCAGCAGGCCATGGAATTCGGTATTGTGGACAAGGTTTATGAGCGCCGCGCCGCTGACGACGAGAAATAGGCGGCTGTTTCAAACCTGCGGCCCGCCTCTTGCAGGCTGCACGAACAACTATAGACTTGAAAAGGTACGGATCGTCTCTGTGCGGGCTTTAAAGCCTGCGTTAAACGTTTCGCGGCATTGAGGAAGTTATGACGAAGCAAAACGGCTCCGGCGACTCCAAGAACACGCTCTACTGCTCTTTCTGCGGAAAGAGCCAGCATGAGGTGAAAAAGCTTATTGCGGGTCCCACCGTGTTCATCTGCGATGAATGCGTCGAACTTTGCATGGACATCATCCGCGAGGAAAACAAAACCTCGGCGATCAAGTCCCGCGAAGGCGTCCCCACGCCGCAGGAAATCTGCGATGTGCTCGATGACTATGTCATCGGCCAGAGATACGCGAAACGGATCCTCTCCGTCGCGGTTCACAACCATTACAAACGTCTCTCCAACGCCGGCAAGACCGATGGCGTGGAGCTGTCGAAGTCGAACATCCTTCTGGTTGGCCCGACCGGCTGCGGCAAGACCTTGCTGGCCCAGACGCTGGCGCGCATCCTCGATGTGCCCTTCACGATGGCCGATGCCACGACGCTGACTGAAGCCGGTTATGTCGGTGAAGACGTTGAAAACATCGTGCTGAAGCTTCTTCAGTCGGCTGACTATAACGTCGAGCGCGCCCAGCGCGGCATCGTCTACATCGACGAGATCGACAAGATTTCGCGCAAGTCGGACAACCCTTCGATCACCCGCGATGTGTCGGGCGAGGGCGTCCAGCAGGCGCTGCTCAAGATCATGGAAGGCACCGTTGCGGCCGTTCCGCCCCAGGGCGGACGGAAACATCCGCAGCAGGAGTTCCTGCAGGTCGATACGACCAACATCCTCTTCATCTGCGGCGGCGCCTTTGCCGGCCTCGAGAAGATCATCGCGGCACGCGGCGAGAATGCCTCGATCGGCTTTGGCGCGACCATCAAGAACGCCAATGACAAGGGCGTGGGCGAGACGCTGCGCAATACCGAGCCGGAAGACCTTCAGAAATTCGGCCTGATCCCGGAATTCATCGGCCGTCTGCCGGTCATCGCAACGCTCGAGGATCTCGACGAGAAAGCCCTCATCCAGATCCTGACCCAGCCCAAGAACGCGCTCCTCAAGCAGTATCAGAAACTGTTCGACATGGAGAACGTGGCGCTCACGTTCACGCCGGAAGCGCTGGTTGCCGTGGCGCGCCGCGCCATCGGCCGCAAGACGGGCGCGCGCGGTCTGCGCTCGATCATGGAGGGCATCCTGCTCGACACGATGTTCGAGCTGCCAAACCTGCGCGGCGTCGAAGAAGTCGTGATCAATGCCGAAGTGGTCGAAGGCAATGCCGAGCCGCTGTATGTGCATTCTTCGAAATCGCAGACCGAAGCGGGCTGATTTGCGCGCCACTGGAATTCGAAAAGCCCCGGCCGCGCCCGGGGCTTTTTTTCATTCCGGAAGGTGGATCGTCAGGATGTCGACGCGCGGCGGCATCGGGAAGCGCATCGGCAGGCCCACCATGCCGGTGCCGGTCGTCACATAGACGAGGCGTTCGCCGGCCGGCGTGGCGAAGTGGTGGAGTTCCTTGTCGAACGGGCCGGTGACCGGGAGGATTCTCTGGTAGAGCCCGGGAATGCGTACCTGGCCGCCATGCGTATGACCTGCGAGCATCAGGTCATAGCGAAAGGTTTCCGGCACGACGAGGGCCGTATCCGGATTGTGCGTGAGCAGGATGACCGGTTTTCCCTCCGGGAGGCTGGATGAAAAGGCGAAATCCTGGCGCCGTTGCCACAGGTCCGATGCGCCGGAGACGATCAGGTCGTGGCCGGCCAGCTCGGTTTCAAACGCGCGGTTGTGGACCACCACGGCGCCCACCTCGTTCAGCGTGGCAAACAGCGCGTCGCTGAGGTCATCGCCCGGGAATCCCACGTCATGGTTGCCCAGGACGGCAAACAAGGGCGCCTCCAACCTGCCAAGGTCGGCGAAATCGTCTGGAATGTCTTCCGGAGCCGGATGATAGGTGAGGTCCCCGGCGAGGAACACGCCATCGACCTTTTCGGAATTGATGCGGTCAACGATCCGCTTGATCGGCATGGCATGGCCGAACATCCCGATATGGGGATCTCCAAACAGGGCGATCCGGATCGACGGCGAGGCCTGCGTTGCGCCCGGAAGGATGATCGTCTCCCGGTGCGTGACGAGCAGGCGAGGCTCAATGAAGCGCGCATAGGCCGGAACGCAGGAGACGGCGAGCACGGCTGCTGCCGCGCCGCGAAGCGCGAGGTTCCGGCGGCTGAGTACCAGCCAGATGCAAAGCGCGGCAAAGGGGAACCAGACCCAGCTTCCCCAGAAGATGAAGAGTTTCAGCATGGCGCTGTCTTGCGCGGCGTTGATGGCAAAGAAAAGGCCGGCACCCGAAGATGCCGGCCCCTGACGTCAGGCGCGAAGCCCTCAGCCTAGTTCTTGTAGTACATGTCGAACTCGACCGGGTGCGGATGGAGTTCGTAACGCATGTTCTCTTCCATCTTCAGTTCGATGTAGGCATCGATCTGGTCGTCATCGAACACGCCGCCCTTCTTGAGGAAGGCGCGGTCGGCGTCGAGGCATGCGAGAGCTTCACGCAGTGAGCCGCAGACTTGCGGGATCGACTTGGCTTCAGCCGGCGGCAGGTCGTAAAGGTCCTTATCCATGGCGTCGCCCGGGTGGATCTTGTTCTCGATGCCATCGAGGCCGGCCATCAGCAGCGCGGCGAAGGCGAGGTAAGGGTTCGCCATTGGATCCGGGAATCGGGTTTCGATGCGCTTTGCCTTCGGGTTCGAGCCGAACGGAATGCGGATCGAGGCCGAGCGGTTGCGCGACGAATAGGCCAGCATGACCGGCGCTTCGTAGCCCGGGACGAGGCGCTTGTAGCTGTTCGTCGACGGGTTGGTGATCGCGTTCAGGGCTTTG
>JBGSOU010000517.1:0-2232 GCA_041739025.1 Hyphomonas sp. | reverse complement strand
TCAGGGCTTCGACTTCGTCGCGTCCGGCAAGGTCCATGTCGGCGATCAACGCGCGGATCCGGGCCTGCGCGGCGGTCTTCGCTTCTTCGCCGGCCGTGCGGGCCGCGCCGAGGGCGCCCGTCATCAAACTGGCAATGTCATCGAGTAGTGGATTTGTGCCTGCCATGCGTCTACTCCTTCGCGCCGGGTGTGCCGGTGACCTAACAGATAGGACGCCGGCCAGACAGGGAAAAGACGCCGCATGACCGAACTCCTCACCGCACTCAGCGTTTACCTTGCCCAGGCGGCCCTGGAATTTCCGGGATGGAGCCCCGCCCTGTTCTCGATCGATTTCGGCTTCATCGGCCTGCCGGTCTTCCACCTGCGCTGGTACGCGCTCGGCTATATCGCCGGGATCGGCGGGGCCTGGTGGTATGCGATGCAGCTGCTGAAGCGGCCAGCCCTTTGGGGCGGCGAGCCGCCACTGACCAAGGATGCGATGGATGACCTGATGTTCTGGATCATCATCGGCATCATCCTGGGCGGCCGGTTCGGCTATATCCTGTTCTACATGGTGCCCTACCAGATGGACGTGCTGGTCGCCGATCCGCTGACCGTGCTGCGCATCTGGGATGGCGGAATGGCGTTCCACGGCGGCATTCTGGGCGTCGCGACCGTGCTCTGGTTCTTTGCGGCGAAACGGGGCGTGAAGCTGCTCTCGGTCGGCGACATCGCCGGCGTGACTGCGCCGATCGGCATCGGCCTCGTGCGGATCGCGAACTTCGTCAACGCCGAACTCTATGGCCGCCCGACCGACGCGCCGGTCGGCATGATCTTCCCGGAGGGCTATGTGCCGGGCTCCACCCCCCCGGCCTATGACTGGACGACCGGAGACTGGGTCTATCGGGGCGATGAACTCGCCCGGCATCCGAGCCAGCTTTACGAGTCGGTCCTCGAGGGCTGGCTGCCCCTTTTGGTCCTGTCCCTGCTGATCTGGAAGTTCGGGGCGCTGAAGCGCCCGGGGCTCGTCGCCGGCTTCTTCCTGATCCTTTACGGGGTCGGCCGGTCGGTCGCCGAAAACTTCCGGGAGCCCGATGCTTTTGTCAGCGGACTGCCAGAATGGCTGACCATGGGCATGCTGCTTTCGACGCCAATGTGGCTCGGCGGCGCCTGGCTGATCTGGAATGCCTTGAAACCCAAGGAAAAGCAGCTATAAATGATCTGTTAATAAGTAGATCTACGGACGTTCAACATCCGCGCGAACCTGGGGAGGGCAGCGCATGAGACCTGATAGCCTCTACAGGCTGACTGCCGCGTGCCTGGTCACGCATGAGCTGGATTCGACCCTGCGTCAGAGCGGGAACCCGTTTGCCATCAATACAAACATGTTCGCGTCGCTGGATCAGCAGATCTTCATGTGGGCGCATGTGCCGATCGTGCTGGGCCTCGTGCTGCTGGCCGAAGCCGGCCACCGCTCGACCATCCGCTATGGATTGTGCGTCTTTGCGGTGGTTCACGTCGGGCTACACTCGTTTTACCGCAACCAGCCCGTGTATGATTTCAGTTCTTTGGCATCCTGGACGCTGATCTTGCTGGCCGGCATATTCGGTGCGGCCTATCTGGTTCCTGCAAAGGCGCGATAGCGCGTTTCAGGGCTTTGACTTGACCATGACGATTGAAAACCGGCTGGTGCGCCTGATCGAGACAGGCGGACCCATTCCGATATCCACCTTCATGCAGATTGCGCTGCATGACCCCAAGGCAGGCTATTATGCGGCGCGTCCCGGCATCGGACGCGACTTTACCACCGCGCCGGAAACCAGCCAGATTTTCGGCGAGCTGATCGGCCTTTGGCTGGTGCACGAGTGGCGGGCCATCGGCGCGCCGGAGACGTTTCAGCTGGTCGAGATCGGCCCCGGGCGCGGGCAGATGATGCTGGACGCCCTGCGCGCCGCCGGCACGGCAGGCGGCGAGGCGTTTGCGTCGGCCATGCAGCTCGTCTTCGTGGAACCGAGCCCCGCCCTGGCGGCCGGCTTGAAGCAGCTGTTCGCGCCGTCGGCTCCGGTTTTCGTGCAGACGCTGGCGCAGGTCCCCGAAGGCCCGGCACTGATTGTCGCCAACGAGTATCTCGACTGCCTGCCCGCCCGGCAATTCCGCCGCGCCGAAGGCGCCTGGCGCGAATGTGTCGTGGGCCTCGACGCCGAAAAGCGCCTCGCCTTCGGACTGGCGGCCGATGAGCCGCGCCCACCGCAC
>JBGSOU010000441.1:0-2499 GCA_041739025.1 Hyphomonas sp. | reverse complement strand
CACGCGGGTCTTCTGCGCGCACACATCGCACAAGGCGGCGGGCGCGTCGGGTGCGCAGCGATAGGGGCAGCCCTTGGTGACCTCGATTTCAGGCAGCAGGGCCGCCAGCGCGCGGATGGCGGTTGATTTGCCGGTGCCCCGGTCGCCCAGCGCCAGAACGCCGCCGATGGCCGGCTCGATCGCGGACATCAGCAGGGCGTCCTTGAGCGACTCCTGACCAACGATCGCGACGAAAGGGAAAATGGCCAATGGAACGTCCTGCCCAGCAAATAGTCCACGGAAGTTGACACCAGCCTATGTCAACCAAACGAATAAGAAAAGCCGCCAGAGGAAATCCCCTGGCGGCTGGTCGTTTTTTCCGAGGGCGCGCCGCGAAGGCGCGTCAGGTCAGGCCGGATCCTTGAGGTAAGCGATCACGTCGGCGCGATCCTGCGGGTTGCGCAGGCCCGGGAAGGCCATGATCGTGCCTGGAATGAACTCCGTCGGCTTTTCGAGGTAGGTGAAGAGGTTCTCTTCGGTCCAGACGACGTTGGCGTTCTTGTTGGCGTCCGAATATTTGAAGTCCGCGACCGAACCGGTCGTGCGGCCGACGATCTGGTACAGCGAAGGGCCGACATTGTTGCGGCCTTCCTGCACGGTGTGGCAGGTCATGCACTGGGCAAACACGCGCTTTCCCTTGGCGGCGTCGCCCGTATAGGCGGCGTAACCGGTCGCGCCGTCTGCGGGCGCTGCAGCTTCGGTCGTTTCGGCAGGCGCCTCGACCGGGGTTTCCACCACGGGGGCCGCTTCAGGGGCAGCTTCTACCGGAGCAGCCTCAGGCGCCGCGGCCGGCGCTGCCGGAGCGGTTTCAGAACCGCCACATGCCGCCAGAACAAGCGCGAGGCTTGAAGCGAGGGCGAGGGAAAGGCGTTTGGTGTCAAATCGCATGGGTATCCTCCAAGGGGTATTATTCGAGCTAGTATAGGCCAATTGGATCGCGCGCCAAGGGAACAGGCCCGGCCTATTTCAAAGCATCAGATCCGGTCGCGCCAAATACGGAGTTCACCGGCATGCTGATCGACATAGTGCCGCAACCACGCGGCATAGTGATCCGGCGCGGCCCGAATGCCCGCTTCAAGGTCCTCGAGCGAAATCCAGCGCACGGCCTGCACTTCCACCGGATTCAGCACTGGCGCGTCGCCGGTCCGGCCAAAAAAGAGATGCGGAATTTCGTTTTCGACCATGTCATTGTCGAGATGGGCGACATAGCGGCTCTTGAACCCGAACGTCAGGGAGGCCCGCAGGCCGACTTCTTCCTCGAGCCGCCGCGCGGCCGCCGCAGCGGTCGTCTCGCCGGGACGCGGATGCCCGCAGCAGGAATTGGCCCATTTGCCCGCTGAATGATATTTGCCCGCCGCGCGTTGCTGGATCAGGCAGTCGCCCGCGTCATTGAACACGAAAATCGAGAAGGCCCGGTGCAGCAGGCCATCCTGATGGATGCGCCACTTGTCGCCGTCACTCAGCCGCTGGTCGGCCTCGTCAACCAGAATGACTTGTTCAAATTCGTCGTTCACGCCTTGCGCCTCCGGGCCAAGACGTAGGGCGGCCGGGCGCGCGGGTCAAACCGCAAGCCGCCGGGGCGGGATTACTCCACCGTCCATCCGCGCGGCGTGCGCCGGGCCTGAAGGGTCACCGGCGCGTCCTTGATGCGCACCGGCACCCGGGCGGGTTGGCGCATCGCCACATACCGCAGCATCAGGGCCGCCGCTGCAATCATCAGCCCGGCAAAGGCGGTCATCATCGCGATCAGGCTGGCCACGAAGATCAGCACCGCGCCGATCACCAGATGAACGAGGACTTCGAGGCCCGCACGAAGGGAGGCCAGAAGGCTGAAGGTGCGGGGCGGGGAAAGTGTCTGGTCCATGAAACCTCACGATGAGCATTCAAGATGGCGGCATCATGGCAGCGCGTCAACGCGGCGTTCTGCACAATCAGATCACGTTTTACGGATGATCAATCCTGCCGCACCAGAAGGCCGCGTTCGGCGCGGATGCGGGCGTAGGCCGCCGTGATGGCTGCGGCCTTGGCATGGGCGGCGTCCTCGAACTCACGCGGGGCGCCCATCTGGACAATCCGGTCCGGGTGGTGATCCGACATCAGCCGGCGATAGGCCGAGCGGATATCCGGAAAAGTTGCGTCATGGGCGACGCCCAGGATGTGGTAGGGATCGTCCCGCTCCGGGCCAAGGTGGCTGGCGCGGATCCGCCGGAAGGTCGCCGGGTCGAACCCGAAGGCGTCCGAGACGTTTTCAAGGTAAACCAGCTCGGCATCGGTCACCACGCCATCCGCGCCGGCAATCTGGAAGAGGCCGTCGAGCACGCCTTCCAGCAGGCAGGGCCGGTCCCGGTAGCGCTTGCCGATGCGCCGGGCATAGGCCTCGTAGCCGCGCACGGTCTGGCGCGCGAGGGCGAAGACGCGGCGCACGTTGTCGGCTTCCTCGGGACGGGCCCGGAAGACGCG
>JBGSOU010000436.1:0-8142 GCA_041739025.1 Hyphomonas sp. | reverse complement strand
TTGAGGTTCAGGGCCTTGATCAGGTCCTTGGCGTTACGTGTCGCGTTGTCCATTGCCGTCATCCGGCTCGCCTGTTCGCCGGCGGAGCTTTCCAACAGTGCGGACAGGATCTGCGTGTTCACGTAGCGCGGGAGCAGCGCTTCGAGCAGCGCCGCTTCATCCGGCTCATAGGTGTAGATGGCGCCGCCGAGGTCGATCGTCGGCGCGCCTTCGGGCGCTTTGGCCGGGATCAGTTGCTGCGCGGTTGGCACCTGGCTGATCACGTTCTTGAACTGCGAGTAGACCAGAGTTGCGACATCGAACTCGCCAGCTTCGTAGCTGCGAGTCAGCATCAGGCCGATCGAAATCGCAGATTCCGCAAAGTCGTTGCCTTTGATGTCTGACAGGTTGACGTGACCGATCAGCAGGCTGGCATGGTCGCGGACCAGCTGTTCGCGGCCATTCTTGCCGATCGTGAGGACCTTCACGGTCTTGCCTTCAGCGAGCAGGGCCTGGATCTTCTGGCGGGCCAACTTGACCACATAGGAGTTGAAACCGCCGGCGAGGCCGCGCTCCGCCGTCATCACGACGACGAGGTGGACATCGCTCTTGCCGGTTCCGGCCAGAAGCATCGGCCCGCCGCCGCCCGCCGAAGCCGCGAGGTTGGCCAGCACCGCCGCCATGCGCTCCGCATACGGACGGGCCGCCGTGGCCGCATCCTGCGCACGCTTCAGCTTTGCAGCGGCAACCAGCTGCATCGCCTTCGTGATCTTCTGCGTGGATTTCACGCTCGAGATCCGGTTCTTGAGATCCTTCAGGCTGGGCATGAGGGGCCTTTATTCCTTGGGGGCGACGCGGACGGGTTGGCTCAGGCGAATTTCGACGTGAACGCTTCGAGCGTCGCCTTGATCTCGGCTTCGATCTCTTCGGTCAGTTCTTTCTTGTCGCGCAGCTTGGCGAGAAGGTCTTTCTTCGAACTGCGCAGGTGCGCGAGCAGCTCTTTCTCGTAGCGGGTGACTTCCTTCAGCTCGACCTTGTCGAGGTATCCGCGCGTACCGGCGTAAATGATGAAGACTTGTTCTTCCATCAACAGCGGCGAGTATTGCGGCTGTTTCAGGAGTTCCGTCAGGCGGGCGCCGCGGTTCAACAAGCGCTGCGTGGCGGCGTCGAGGTCCGATCCGAACTTCGCAAAGGCAGCCATCTCGCGGTACTGGGCGAGTTCACCCTTCATTGAGCCAGCAACCTTCTTCATCGCTTTCGTCTGGGCGGCAGAGCCCACGCGCGACACCGAGAGGCCAACGTTCACGGCCGGGCGGATACCCGAGTTGAACAGGTCGGTTTCAAGGAAGATCTGGCCGTCAGTGATCGAGATCACGTTGGTCGGGATGTAGGCCGACACGTCGTTGGCCTGGGTTTCAATGATCGGCAGCGCCGTCAGCGAGCCTGAACCATTGTCGGCGTTGAGTTTCGCGGCGCGCTCGAGGAGGCGCGAGTGGAGGTAGAACACGTCGCCCGGATAGGCTTCGCGGCCCGGCGGACGGCGCAGCAGCAGCGACATCTGACGGTAGGCAACGGCCTGTTTGGACAGGTCATCATAGATGATCAGGGCGTGCATGCCGTTGTCGCGGAACCATTCGCCCATCGTGCAACCCGTGAACGGGGCGAGGTACTGCAGCGGCGCCGGCTCGGACGCGGTTGCGGCGACGACAATCGTGTAGTCCAACGCGCCGCGCTCTTCGAGCACCTTGACGACCTGGGCCACGGTCGAACGCTTCTGGCCGATGGCGACGTAAACGCAGAACAGCTTGTCCTTGTCGGACTTCGCGGCGTCGTTGATCGCCTTCTGGTTCAGGATCGTGTCGATGCAGATAGCGGTCTTGCCGGTCTGGCGGTCGCCGATGATCAGCTCGCGCTGGCCGCGGCCAACCGGGATCATGCCGTCGATGGCCTTGATGCCGGTCATCATCGGTTCGTGAACCGATTTGCGCGGAATGATGCCCGGGGCTTTCACGTCCACGCGCTGGCGGCTCGCGACATCTTTCAGCGGACCTTTGCCGTCGATCGGCTCGCCAAGCGCGTTCATCACGCGGCCGAGGAGGCCCTTGCCGACTGGGGCTGCGACGATCTCGCCGGCGCGCTTCACAGTCGCGCCTTCCTTGATGCCGCGGTCATCGCCGAAGATCACGACGCCGACGTTGTCAGCTTCGAGGTTGAGGGCCATGCCCTTGAGGCCGCCTTCAAACTCGACGAGTTCGCCAGCCTGGACGCTGTCGAGGCCGTAAACGCGGGCGATACCGTCGCCGACCGAGAGAACCTGGCCGACATCGGAAACTTCAGCATCCACGCCAAAATTATCGATCTGCGACTTCAGGATGCCCGAAATTTCTGCGGGTGAAATATCCATCGAGCTACTCATGCTCCCTTCATGGCGGTGTTCATGCGATTGAGTTTGGCAGCAACGCTGGCATCGACAAGCCTGGAGCCGATGCGCAGCTGGATGCCGCCGATCAGCGAGGCATCAACCTCGCTGGAAAGTTCCACTTCGCCGCCGACCAGCTTGGCCAGAAGCGCTTCGACGCGGGCGCGCTCGGCCCCGCTCATTTCCTTTGCCGTACGCACGACCGCGCGCTGAATGCCGCGGCGCTTGGCGTAAAGTTGGTCAAAGGCGACTTCGGTGTTCAGGATATCACGGGCCCGGCCATTGGTGGCCATGACGCCGATGAACTTGGTGAAGATCGGCGAATAACCCGCCTTCTTCGCAATCGCGCCCAGCGCTGCGACCTTCGCCGCGCGGCTGAAGGCCGGCGAGTCGAGCAGCTTGGACAGGTCCTTCGATGTGCGCACGCTTGCGGCGAACGCGCGGAAGTCCGCATGAACGGCCGCAAGCGCGCCGTTTTCCTGCGCCAGGTCGAACAGCGCAGTGGCGTACCGCTGCGCTGCTTCACTCGTCTGCGTCACGCTCGATGCCGGCAAGGTCGATATCCGTCACGGTTAAGGGGCAAAAATGCCCTGCAAATCCCAGTCGCAGGCATACGCAATAGATGCGGGCCCGCGACGATCAGCGGCGCTTAACACCAGAAAACTGCCCTGACAACATGGGCGCCCTACCTGACGCTGCGGCGAAATGACAAACTCCGGGCAGTTGTTGAAAATCCCTGTATTTACAAGAATGAGTACGGGTCGATATCGATTGACAATCGCACCTGTGACGGCACTTTCAGCCGCGTCGACCAAGCCGCCATGTAAGCCGAAAGGTCGACATTTCGGGAGCTTTTCACAAGGAATCGCCGGCGGTGGCGCCCGCGCAACACGGCAATCGGCGCCGGCGCCGGGCCAAACAGCTCGATCCCTTCGGAATTCGGCGCCTGTTGCGCCAGCAGCAGTGCGAAGCTGTCGACGAGGTCTGCCGAGGGCGCCGAGAGGATCAGGGCCGCCAGCCGTCCGAACGGCGGCAAGCCCAGTTCCGACCGCACTTCTCGCTCGATCGACAGGTAACCGTCCCGGTCATCCGCTGCGAGCGCCTGCATCGCCGGATTGTCCGGGGCGTAGGTCTGGACATAGGCGCGGCCGGGGCGCTCGGCCCGCCCGGAGCGCCCCGCCACCTGGCTCAGCAGCTGGTAGGTTCGTTCCCCTGCCCGCAAGTCGCCGCCTTTCAGGCCGCTATCGGCATCGACCACCCCGACAAGGGTCAAATTTGGAAAATTGTGCCCTTTGGCAACGATCTGGGTGCCGATCAGCACGTCGATCTCGCTGGCCGCCATCCGATCCACGATCCCCCGGGTGGCTTCGCCGCCCTGGGCCGTGTCGGAAGAGAAAATCTCGATTCTCGCGTTCGGAAGCAGAACCCGGACCTCCTCGGCGACCCGTTCCACCCCGGGACCGACCCCGATCAGCGAATCAGCCGCCCCGCAACTCGGGCAGAGTGCAGGTTTGGGGATCGAGTAACCGGTCAGGTGGCAGACGAGCCGCCCCGAATACCGGTGCTCGGTCAGCCAGTTCTCCGTGCCGGGGGACTTCAGCCGCTCGCCGCAGGCCTTGCAGATGACGAGCGGCGCATAGCCCCGGCGGTTGAGGAAAAGCAGCGATTGCTCGCCCGCGGCGAGGCGCTCGGCCATCGCCCGCTCGAGTATCGGCGACAGCCACTTGCCCTTGTCAGGCGGCGCCGTCCTGAGATCGACCAGTTCGATCTCAGGTAACCGGGCGGTTCCCGGCCGGGCGGCGAGGCGAAGGCGAATGTAGCGCCCTGCTTCGGCGTTCACGACGGTTTCAAGCGCTGGCGTTGCGGATGCGAGGATCACCGCCCCTTCTTCGAGCTTGGCCCGCATCACCGCGAGATCGCGAGCGTGATAGGTCACGCCGTCTTCCTGCTTGAAACTCGGATCATGTTCCTCGTCGACGATGATCAGTTTCAGCTTGCGGAACGGAAGGAACAGCGCCGACCGCGCGCCGATGACGATTCGCGCGCGGCCATGCAGCACTTCGCGCATGGTGCGGCGGCGTTCCTTCGGGTTCAGCCCGGAGTGCCAGGGCGCAGGCGCAGCCCCGAACCGGTGCTCGAAGCGGGCAAGGATCGCCTGCGTGAGCGCGATTTCCGGAAGCAGAACAAGGATCTGCGCCTCGGGGTCAGCGCGCAGCACTTCGGCGATCGCTTCGAAATAGACTTCGGTTTTGCCCGAACCCGTGACCCCGTCGAGCAGGTAGGCCGAAAAGCCGCCCTTGCGCAGCCCGTCGCGAAGTTCTCCGGCGGCGGCGGCCTGCTCGCCCGTCAGCACGGCGCCGGGCAAGTCCGGATCGGGCGCCGGGAATGGCAGGTCAACCGACTCTTCTATCTCTTCGAGCGCGCCCATGGCGACGAGGCCTTTGACGACGCTGGAGGACACACCCGCAGCGGCAGCGAGTTCGCTGGACGAGGCGAGGCCCAGCGCGGCGGCCTGTTCCAACACTTTCGCCCGCGCCGGCGTCAGACGCCCTTCCGGGGGGCCAGCCAGCCGGTAGCGCAGCTCGACCGGCGAAGGCAGCAAAGCCTCGCGTGCCCGCAACGCCATGCCCAGAACCATGCCGGGATGGCTGACGGTGTATTTCGCCGTCCAGCTCAGGAATTCCCGCATCGGCGCGGACATTGGCGGCACATCGTAGACAGCCGAAACCGCCTTCAGCTTGCGGTTCATGCCGATCTGGTCCGGCAAAACCTCCACAACCATCCCGAGACGGTCATACGGGCCAACCGGCGCGGCCACATAGGCGCCCGGCTCCAGCACCATGCCCTCGGGCACCGTGTAATCGAACGGCTCGGGCAGCGGCAGCGTGAAGAGAATCCGGGCGTTGGGCATGATACAGACCTCCTACCCGCGCCCTTTCCCGGCGTCACGCCTTGCCTCTCAGCCGGTCGGGCCCTACCCCTTCGATCCATGGCTAAAGACAAGAAAACCGGCTACGAGCCGATGACCTCGATCGAGGCAATCTCCGCCGGCCTCGGCACGGCGGGATATATTTCCACAACGCAGATCTCGACGGCGGTGTTTCTCGCCCACGGACTGCGCAAGCCGATCCTGATCGAAGGCCCGGCCGGCGTCGGCAAAACCGATCTCGCCGCTTCGCTCGCCAAGTGGATGAGCCTGCCGCTGATCCGCCTGCAATGCTATGAAGGCCTCGATGAAGGCAAGGCGCTGTACGAGTGGAAGTACGGCAAGCAGCTTCTCTATACGCAGATCCTCAAGGAGAAGCTGAGTGAACTGCTCGGAGATGCCAAGACACTGGCCGCTTCGCTCGACAAACTGTCCGGCTTCGAGGACCTGTTCTTCTCGCCCCAATTCCTGGAAGCGCGTCCCCTGCTCAACGCCATGCAGCAGAGCAAGGGCTCGGTCCTCCTGATCGACGAGATCGACAAGTCCGATGAAGCCTTCGAAGCCTTCCTGCTCGAAGTGCTGTCGGATTATCAGGTCTCGGTTCCGGAAATCGGAACCATTCGCGCCGACGTTCCGCCGCTGGTGATCCTGACGTCCAACAACGTGCGCGAACTTGGCGACGCCTTGAAGCGGCGCTGCCTGCACCTGCACATCGGCTTTCCCGATCACGCCCGCGAACAGCGCATCGTGCGCGCGCGCGTCGAGGGCATTTCGGACACATTGCTCAACCAGCTCGTGCGCTTCGTACAGTCGGTCCGCGAGGCCGATATCAAGAAGCGTCCTTCGATTGCCGAGACAGTCGACTGGGCTCGCACGCTGCTGCTGCTGCATTCGAGCACGCTGGATGAAGCCTTTGTGCGCGACACGCTCAACGTGCTGCTCAAGCATGAAAGCGATATCGCGGCAATTGCGCCCGCGATCCCGAAAATGGTGCGCGAAGCGACGGGCCCGGATGCCCGCGGCCGCCTCGCCTCTGGCTATCCGGACATGGATTGACCCCGGCGCCCGGCAATGGAAAAGCAGATCTCCAACTTCATCCGTGCGCTGAGATCGGCCGATGTCCGGGTCTCCACGGGTGAAGCGCTCGACGCGGCCCGCACGCTGGCAATGATCGGCTATGACGATCGCAGCTTGATGAAGGATTCGCTCGGCTGCGTGTTGGCGAAGTCGGAGTCCGAGAAGTCGATCCACGACCGGTTGTTCGATCTGTATTTTTCGTCCGCGCCGGCATCGGCGTCTTCCTCTTCAAATGAATCGGAAAGCCGCACCAACAGCGACGAGGCCCCGGCCGATGCGGCCGAACGGCTATCGGCCCTGACCGCAGAAGGCAACGAACAGGCACTTGCAACGGCTGTCGAACGTGCTGCCGAAGCTGCGGGGCTCAACGACATCCGGTTTTCCACGCAAGTGGCCTATTTCGCGCAGTCGATGCTGAGGGCGATGGGCGGCGAAGCACTGCAGGCCCGCTTGCTGGAAGCGCTTCAGGGCCGCACGCCGGACGCCGACACCGAAGCGCAAAGGCTGATCGATGTGCGCCGGGCCTTGACCCGCGCCACACGTGAACGCGCCGAGCGCGGCTTCGAAATTTTTGGCGCCGCCGAAACCGAGCGGTTCCGGGATGATGTCGCCGCCACCAAGCGCCTGTCGGCCATCGAGGCAAGCGACATGGCGCGGATGAAACAGCTCGTGGCGAAAGTGGCCAAGAAACTTGCCGTCAAACATTCACGCCGCCGGAAACGGACACAGCGCGGCATGCTGGACGTGCGCCGCACAATGCGCGCGAATGCTGGCTTCGACGGCGTGCCGTTCAACGTTGTGTGGCGCCAGAAAAAGAAAGACCGCCCGAAGATCCTCGTCATTTGCGACGTGTCCGGATCAGTGGCGGCCTATGTGCGCTTCCTGTTGCTGCTGCTCTTCTCGATGAAGGAAGCGATTCCGGACCTCTCGGCCTTCGCCTTCTCCTACCGGCTGAAGTGCGTGGACGACATTCTGGAAACCCATGAATTCGATGCGGCGATCAAGAAGATCCTGCGCGAGATCGGCCTTGGATCCACCAGCTATGGACAGGCCTTCTCGGACTTCAAGATGGATCACGAGAACAAGATCGACCGGCGCACGACGATCATCATTCTCGGCGATGGCCGCTCGAACTATGGGGACCCGCGCCTCGATCTGTTCCGCGATTTTGCAGGCCGCGCAAAGCGCATCATCTGGCTCAATCCAGAAGGCCGCGCCCTCTGGGGCACGGGCGACAGCGTCATCCCGCGCTACCAACCCTTCTGTGCACAGATGAGCCACGTTGCGACGCTGAAAGACCTCGAACGGGCGGTGGACGAAGTTCTCACCGCCTATGACTGAGATCTAGTTCAGTCCCATCTCATCGCGGTACCGGCGGCGCAGAAGATCAATCGGCGCCAGATCGCGCTTGTCGGTTTCATAATGCCAGTACGTCCAGCCATTGCAGGCCGGCGCCTGCTGAACGTGCGCGCCGAGACGATGGATTGAGCCGGTGATGGCGCCGGTCGTCAGTGACCCATCGACACGAATGCGCGCCTGGTGGCGGCGCTGCGGGCTGAACAAACGGTCGCCCGGTTTCAGCCAGCCGGTCTCGATCAGCGCACCGAACGGCACACGCGTCAGCGACTTCTTGCTGCGCTCGGTTTCCAGCGTTTCGTCGTCCAGCGGCTCGATCGACTTAAGGCGCGCGCGGGAGACGCGCACATAGCCCTCGTCGCGCTCGAGCCCGATGAAGTTGCGG
>JBGSOU010000364.1:0-1633 GCA_041739025.1 Hyphomonas sp. | reverse complement strand
GTCACCCAGCTCGGCGACCGCTCGTCGCGCATCCTCCTCGTCAGCAACTATCAGAGCCAGCTGCCCGCGCTCGGCGAAGTCAGCGGCGTGCGCGCCGTGATGCAGGGCAAGGACCGCGACCGCGGCGTCCTGAAGGACATGCCGGAAGCGGCCGAATTCATCGAGGGCGAACGCATTCTCAGCTCCGGCGAAGGCGGCGCGTTTCCGCGCGGCCTGGTGGTCGGCACGGTGACGAAGCAGGGCAATGACTGGATCGTCAAGCTGGCGATGCGCGAACATTCCAGCGGCTATGTCCGCATGATCGCGCCGCCGGAAATCGTCGAGCCCCTGCCGGAAGCCGAGCTCCCGGAGGCCGTGCCCGAAGAGACCGCCGCCAGTGCTTCGCAAGGTGCGCAGTAAGTCATGGCCAGGGCAATGATGAACCGGAAACGCCGCACGCTCTGGAGCCAGTCCGGCCCTAGTCCGCGCCTGGTTTTCGGCGCCGCGATCATTGCCATCGTCGGCGTGCTCGGCATGACGCCGAAGGAGTTTTTCGGCATTCCGCTCGCCTGGCCCTTTGCCGCGCTGTGGGGCGCGATGGGATGGGGCAGGGTCGGCCTGTCGCTGCGCCCGATGATCCTGCTGGTGATCTTCGGCGTGATGCAGGACATCGTCTCGAACGCGCCGCTCGGCTGTTTCGCGCTGATCAATCTGCTCGTGTACGGAATGAGTGCCGGCATCGCCGAGCAGACCGACGGCATGCGCGACACGCTGGTGGCATTTGTCGGGCCGATCGTGCTGCTGTCCTCGGCCTTCCTCCTGATCTGGGGGTTTGCCAGCATCACCAGCGATCACGTGGTGCGGGCCTGGCCGTTGGTAACCAGCTTCATCACGACCGGCCTGATCTATTCCTTTGCGAACCGGATGTACGACCTCGGGCGGCGTCCCGGTGAATCGCCAGGAGGCAGCTGATGGCACGCAGGCTTAGCCCCGAGGCGGATTTCGACCGCCGCATGCTGATCATGATGGGCGTGGGCGGTACCGTGTTCGCGACGCTGGTGGCGCGGCTGTCGCAGCTGCAGTTCATCGAGTCGAAGTACTATCAGGAACTCGCCGCCGAGAACCATATCCGCCTTGTGCTGGCCCCGCCGGAACGCGGGCAGATCCTTGACCGGTTCGGCCGGCCGCTCGCCTCGCAGCGCCAGGCCGGCCGCGTGTCGGTGGTGCCCGAGCGCCTCGAGGACCCCGAGGCGGTGCTGGCAAAACTTGGCAAGCTGATCGATCTGCCCGACACCCGCCGCGACCGCGTGCTGCAGGAGGTCAAGGCGAACCGCTCGCGCCGCGCCGGCTTCGTGCCGGTCACCGTGGCCCAGGAACTCAGCTATGAGGAATTTGCGCGCCTGCGGGTGCACGCGGTCGAGATGGAGGGGGTCGACGTGCAGATGGCGTCGACGCGTTCCTATCCGCGCGGCCGGGATTTTGCGCACGTGCTGGGCTATGTTGCCCGCGCCAGCGCCGATGACCTGACGCGCCTCGCCGAAGGCCGCTCGACCGAGGAACTGAGAACCTTTGAAGATCTGCTGCGCCATCCGGACATCCGCGTCGGGCGGCAGGGCATGGAACGGTTTGCCGAAGACTGGCTCCGCGGCCGGCC
>JBGSOU010000317.1:0-9141 GCA_041739025.1 Hyphomonas sp. | reverse complement strand
TTCGGACGGCGCGTTCGGGCGTCTCGGCATTCTGCGCGCGGATCGCCTCGACGTCATAGGTGGCGACGCCCGGGCAAAGTGTGCCGTCTGCCGCCAGCGGTCCGTCCGGGATGCCGGAACAGCTGCCGAGGGCCAGCGCGCCTGGCATCAGGAGGAGTGTCAGGGGCGCAAAGCGTGGCATGGGCCTCTCCGGCGGGTGGCCGGTCAATTGCTCCGCGAATTTCCGGCTCCCGGCAAGGGCCCCGTCTTTGCCCTTACGGCAAGGACGGGGCGAACGCCTGCTAGCAATTGTCGGGCTGCGACCGGACGAGGCGCAGGCCCCGCCGCGTGATGCGGTAAGGCTTGCCGCCGCTCGAGGCGATGGTGCCCCTGCGTTTCAGCTTGCGGAAAAGGTCGAGCTTCAGGCCGGTATAGCGCCACCCCTCGCGGGTGAAGCAATCGGCCTCGATGATCTTGGCGCCGTCATTGCGCTGGACTTCAATCCATCCGCCTTGCGCCAACAGGTGCAGTACACGCTGTTCCTCGCGTGAAATATCCATTGTGTTTGAGTGTCCGGCTTTGCGCCGTGCTCTCGGAGCAGCGGGCGCACAAAAACGTGTCCGGCGCCTCCTGAAAGCAACAGGTCGCGCCGGGGCGTCGCTCTTGTCGGCCTGCCTGGCACGGACAGATCCGTGCGGAAACGGCAGGCCCTCTAGCGGGATTCAGACAGGGTACGGAACATGCTCACCTCAGGAGGCGTGCATCTTGTGGCGTCGCGGCGCCATGTCAAGACCGGTTCAATCGCCCTTGCGGAAATGCGCGAGCACCGCCCGGTCGAAAAAATCGCTGGCCTGATCCCAGTCCATCCAGCCGTCGAGCCCGTCACCCAGCGTCCACTCGAACCGCGCGTCGCTCACCGCGTCGTCGGCCGTTGCGCCGAAACCGACGCGCAAGACGCCGAAGCGATAGCGCACATGGAAACGGGTGCCGTCCGAAAGCTCGCCCTCCCATTGCGCTGGACACGCGGTGCAGGTCTTTTCAAGGGTCTGCAGCGTGGGGATCATGGGGCGAAGGGGGCTTACTCCTCTTCGCCCGCGTCCGGCACGCCCACAACATGGAAGCCCGCATCGACGTGGATCACCTCGCCGGCAATCGAGCGGCCGAGCGGGGAGAGCAGGTACAGCGCGCAGCCCGCGACGCCTTCCATGCTGGTGTCTTCCTTCAGCAGGGACCAGCTGCGGCCCGTGCCCATCAGGCTCTTGCCGCCGCGGATGCCCGCAAGCGACAGCGTGCGCATGGCGCCGGCAGAGATCGCGTTGACGCGGATGCCTTGCGGGCCGAGATCGCGCGCGGCGTAGCGGGTCGAGGCTTCGAGCGCCGCCTTGGCAACGCCCATCACATTGTAGGAGGGCACGGTGCGCTCGGCGCCAAGATAGGTCATGCAGATGATCGAACCGCCGTCCGGCATCAGTTCGGCGGCGCGGCGCGAACAATCGATAAAGCTGTACACGGAGATATCCATCGCGCGGCGAAAGCCCTCGCGCGTGGTGTTCGCCACCATCGAGCCCTGCAGCTCCTCCTTGCCGGCAAAGGCAATCGAGTGAACGAGGAAATCAATCTTGCCCCACTTCGCCTTGATGGCGGCGAAGGCAGCGTCCATCGAGGCATCATCGGTCACGTCGGCCGGGATCATCGTGTCCATGCCGATCGATTCGACCAGCGGGCGCACGCGCCGTTCCAGGCTTTCGCCCTGATAGGTGAAGGCAATCTCGGCGCCCTGCGCGGCGAGCTGGCTCGAAATGCCCCAGGCAATCGAGTTCTGGTTGGCAACGCCCATCACGACGCCGCGCTTGCCCTTCATCAGGTCGCCCTTGGGCATGTTCCAGTCATCGGCCATCGGGGCCTCCCTTGATTGAATTACCGTCTTTCGCGAGGGCTAGGCGGGCCGGGCCAGCCCGTCAAGTTGGCGCACGGGCCAGAACGATGCGGCATCCCGTGATCAGGCCGCGGCCGGGCGCTCCGCCGGCATTTTGGTTCCCGCTGCTATTGCCGAGAAACCCGCTTAAGTTTATGATCAGCTGATGCGGGCTGACTGGGGGGTTGCGATGCGTGCTAATCGGTTTGCGCTGTTTTGTGCGCTGGTATTTGCGGCGCTGACGGCAACGGGGTGCGTGACGGCCTATACTTCGACAGATGTGCCGTTTGCGTCGTGCGACGATTTTGAAACGCGCAGGTCTGAAAAACTCCAGGAGCAATTGGGGGGCAAACCATTGCCGTCTGTCCAGCTCAGATCGCCCGACATCGCGGCGCCTTACCGGAGCGTCGAACCAGACGGCAGCCGCCTGCTGCAGCCGATCATCCTGCGCTATTCGGAAAGCGGCAATCTGGTGAACCGCTGCGATTACTCAAAAGCGCTGCGAGTGATCGAGAACATCGACGAGGAGAAGGTGGTCCTGATCTTTGCACACGGATGGCGCAACGATTCGGGTTCACGCGGCAACATCGCCTACAATTTCAACGACGAAAAATATCCGGAAAAGACGCTGGGACGGGACCTGGAAGAGTTTTCCAAACTGTCGACCCGCGTTTCCCTCGCAACCGGCAAGCCCGTCGTACCCATATTTCTGAGCTGGAAGGGCGGGTCCGGCGTTCCTGTCTTCGACTACCTGACCCTTTGGGACCGGAAAGGCGGAGCAGACCGGATCGTTCGGGGCGGTGAAATCAATCGCCTGTTGGGGGCCATCGAGAATATCGACGATGCGCAGCAAGGAAGCTTGCCCAGATCAAAGAACCAGATCGTCTTCATCGGGCACAGCTTGGGCTCCCGGATTTTGTACGGAAGCGTCGTAAAGGACCTCATCGTCCGAACCCAGCTTGCGTTTCCGGCAGGCCCCGGGGCGGCGATCTGTGATGGGAGCAATGCCTCGCGTTTCGAGCCGGTCAAACCCCCTGCCGACCTCATCCTGTTGTTCAACCCGGCCTTCGAAGCTTCCGTGTACCGAGCAATCGACGAGTTCAGCTATTCTTGCCCCAGCTTCCAGGACGATCAGCGGCCACTGATGATGATCTTCCAGTCGCGCAGCGACAAGGCGGTCCGTCTGGCCTTTCCGATCGGCCAGGTCATCGCGTTCCAGTTCGGGTCGCTTCGAACCACGGGTGTTGGGTTCTGGAAGGACTACTGGACGCACAGCATGCAGCGGCGCCCGGATCAGCCGAACGACAAAGCGCCCGCCGAGACCTGTGCCGGCGACGCGTTCCTCGGGCCGGACCGGCGATATCCCGCCAGCGTGACCGTCGACGACAAGACCCATCAGTACGACGTGTGCCGGTATGACCGCAAACTGTTGATTGGTCCCGACAGGATGCCGGAGCGCCCGATCAAACAGTCTCCTTTCGCGGTGATTGCGGTCGAAGAGGACGTGCTCGATGGACATGTTTGGTTCAATAGAACCGCTGACGGACTTCAGCTGATAAGCAATGATGACCGGGGCGAGGCCTTCAACACCTGGCTGGTGGAACTCATCGCCGAGCGAAATGCGGCCTACTTCAGCCAGTAGTTCCGGCGGTCCCCGTTAACGGCGCCCGGCTTGCCGGCGGCATGCTTCCTGCAATCGACCTGCGGCAAACCGGGGCAGGGTCCCCGCCGAGCCGCAGGGAGACACAATGCGCATCGCCATCGCCATTTTCGTCATCGTGGGTCTTTTCCTCGAGCCGTGCTGGGCAAGCGCCGCCCGCGTCGCCGGGGTCTGAACTCTCCTGTCAGGCGAATTCAGTCCAGACGTTTGCGCCGCCCGTGTGGACAGTTTCTGGACGGGTCTTACGCGTCTTTTTCGATGTTCTTGAGACCGACTTTCATGTCGAGCGCCGTGTAGACGTGTTCGCCGTCGACATAGACGCGGCCGTCGGCGATGCCGAGGTTGAGCTTGCCGCGCCGGACCCGCTTGATGTCGATCTCGTAGCGCACGAGTTTCTTGTCCGGCGTGATCTCGCCGGTGAACTTCACTTCGCCGACGCCGAGGGCGCGGCCCTTGCCGGGGCTGCCGGACCAGCCGAGCCAGTAGCCGACGGCCTGCCACATCGCGTCGAGGCCAAGACAGCCGGGCATCACCGGGTCGCCGGGAAAGTGGCAGGCGAAGAACCAGAGGTCCGGCGTGATGTCGAGCTCACCGACGACATGGCCCTTCCCGTAGGGACCGCCATCCACGCTGATTTCCGTGATCCGGTCCATCATCAGCATCGGCGGTTCGGGCAACTGGGCATTGCCGGGGCCGAAATAGCCGCCTTTGCCGCTGAGCAGCAGGTCTTCCTTGGTGTAGGAGGACTTCGGGGTGTGGAAATCGTGCGGTCCGGACATGCGGGCGTTCCTGTCAAAAGGCGCTGAATCAAGCGACTTTCCCACCGCTTGCCGGGGGCAATGTCAACCTTTTGTCGCGGTCGCGCCCCAGAGCTGCACGCGCGGTGCCCAGCCCTTGTACTTGCCTGCGGTCACCTGGCAGACCTCACGCTCGCACTCGCCCAGCTCCACCAGCACGTCCGGTCCGATCGAGGCGATGTCGCGGCTGTCCCCGGCCCGGCCGGCCTTCAGCGCAAAGGCGCCCAGCGTCAGCGCCCGGCGCGCATCGCTGAGCTGGGTCTTCTCGATCCAGACTTCATCGCCCGCGTGATCGCGCACATAGCGCCAGTCGCCGCTTTCCTTGAGAATCAGGACCGGCAGGCCGCGGCGCAGGTATTCCCAGCGTACAGCGTAGTCCTTGCCCGGCCCGATGCGGCCGTTGACCTTCTCATGGCGCAGCGCTTCGAACCGCGGCACTTCCTTTCCGGAAAACCGGCTGATCTGAACCTCATCGAGGCTTTCCGCCGAAGCCGGTGGCAAAATCGGCGCCGCGAAGGCCAGGGCGAGTGCGAGAACTGCCCGTTTCATGTGCAACCTTCCGCAATTTCCGGGAGAGGGCTATTCTCTCAGGCGCACATGAATCCAAGGTAAAATCACGGGTCATTGGCGCCGCTGCCATGCTCTGGTAAGCGGCAATGACAATAAGCATATCTGTGGGAGTCCCATGCCAGCCTCGAAGTTGAAAGTCGTCGTCACCCGCAAGCTGCCTTCACCGGTGGAGTTGCGGATGAAAGAGCTGTTCGACGCCCGTCTGAATGAATCGGATATCCCGCTCACCCAGGAACAGCTCGCCGAGGCGATGCAGACCGCCGACGTGCTGGTGCCCACCGTGACGGACCGGATCGACGGCCGCCTGATGGCGCGCGCCGGCCAGCAGCTTCGCCTGATTGCGCAGTTCGGGGCAGGGGTCGACAATATCGACGTCGCCAGCGCCATCCAACGCGGCATCACGGTGACCAACACGCCGGGCGTGCTGACCGATGACACGGCCGATGTCGCCATGGCGCTGATCCTTGCCGTGCCGCGCCGCCTGCATGAGGGGGCGCAGATCATGGATGGCGGCGGCTTTGACGGCTGGACACCGACCTGGATGCTCGGCCGCCGGCTCTCCGGCAAGCGCCTCGGCATCATCGGCATGGGCCGCATCGGCCAGGCGGTTGCCCGCCGCGCCAAGGCCTTCGGCATGCAGATCCACTATCACAACCGCAAACCGGTCGGTCCGCGCATCGAGGAAGGCCTTGAGGCGACCTACTGGGACTCGCTCGACCAGATGCTGGCGCGCATGGACATCGTCTCGGTCAACTGTCCGCACACGCCGGCCACCTTCCACCTGATCAACTCCCGCCGTCTCGCGCTGATGAAACCGGACGCCTACATCATCAATACGGCGCGCGGCGAAGTGATCGACGAAGCGGCGCTGGCCCGCGCGATCCGCAGCGGCGGACTGGCTGGCGCGGGCCTTGACGTGTTCGAGCGCGAACCGTCGGTGAACCCGGATCTGATCGGTCTGCCCAACGTCCTCCTTCTGCCGCACATGGGATCGGCCACCATCGAGGGACGCACCGAGATGGGCGAGAAGGTGATCATCAACATCAAGACCTTCGCCGACGGGCACCGCCCGCCTGACCGCGTGATCCCGGCGATCCTCTGATCGTTTGGCCGATCAGTCCGGCGTCGCCGTAACCTCTTCGAGCGCCACTTCGGAGACGCCGTAGACATCATTGGCGAGGAACGCGCGCAAGTCGCCTTCCGAAAGGTCGGTAATCTCTTCCTGCGGCAGATGCCCCACGCCGGGATACAGGATCAGCTTCGCGCCGGGGATGGCCGCGGCAAACTTTTCGCCATGTTCGGCGGGGATCAGGTTGTCTTGCTCACCATGCATCACGAGGGTCGGCGTGCGGATGTCCGCCAGCAGTTCCGGCGTCGCTTCACGCCGCTCGCCCTTGCCGGACGCAAGTTCCAGCAGCGCCGCGCGATGGCACGGCGCGCGCGCCAGTGTCGCGTACCGCTCCACCATCTCGTCGGTCACGAAGGACGGATCGCCAAAGCTGTTTTCCAGTCCGCCGCGGATCAGGGGTGACAGGTCGAGATCCTTCATCACCTGCCGGGCAAACCCGATATCCAGCAGACGGAAGATCAACGGGCGGGATTCGGTTTCCGCCTCGGCGCGCGGCCAGCCGGCGGCATCGACGAGCACCAGGCCGTCGAGCCGGTCGGGGTAGGTCAGGGCATAGTTCCAGGCCGCTGCGCCGCCCATCGAGTTGCCGGCAAGGGTGAAACGGTCAACCTGCAGCGTGTTGGCGACACGGTTGATCGTGTCCACGAACTGGGCCGGGCCGATCTTGCTGTTGTCGAGGCAGCGCGACAGACCGTGACCGGGCAGGTCAAGGCTGATGACGCGGAAGTCGGTTTTCAGATTGTTGACCCAGGGTTCCCAGGTTTGCAGCGACGCCGAAAATCCGTGCACCAGAATGATGACCTTGCCGTCGCGCGGCCCGACATCGCGAAAGTGCACGCGCATGTCGTCGCCAAACGCGATGTAGCGGCTGTCGGCATTGGCATAGATCGCCTCGAGTTGTTCATACGGAATATCGTCGCGTCGCAGCGTCATCCAGCCAGCGAACAGAATGACACCCAAGGTTAAAACAACAGCGAGGAGGCGTCTGAACATGGCAATGCGCAACTTTTTCTTATTGGGTGCGCCGAGATAACCCCCTCGCATGGCGCGGTGTCAAACACTCACATCACAGATTACATACAGGACATTCCGGATCGCGCGACAGGCGAACCGTCCGGCTCGTCCCGCTCAGCCCATCGTACAGCTGGATCCGGCCGATCAAAGGCGTGCCCGCGCCGGTAATCAGCTTCACAGCTTCAAGCGCCATTGTGGATCCTGTAATGCCTGTAACAGGTCCAGCGACACCCACTTCGTCGCAGGCTTCGGCGGCGGGGGGTGATTCGGGCACCCAGCATTGGTAGCAGGGCGCGCCATCGTGCACGCCTGAGGCGAACACGCCGACCTGTCCGGTCCAGCCGCTCGCCGCGCCCGACACCAGCACGCGGGCGTGGGTGTGGGCAAAGCGGTTGAGCGCAAAGCGCGAAGGAAAATTGTCCATTGCATCGATCAGGATGTCGCCGGAGGGCGCTTCGCCGGGGGTGAACCGGCGGGCAACGGCGGTGATCTTCAGGGCCGGATCAATCTCCCGCAGGCGGGCGGCGAGACGCTCCACTTTCGCGGCGCCCGTGTCGGCATCGGTAAACTGGATCTGCCGCTGAAGGTTTGACCGGTCGACGCGGTCATCATCCCAAAGTTCGATCCGGCCAATGCCGGCGGCGGCGAGATACAGCGCGCAGGGGCCGCCCAGCGCGCCCGCGCCGAGGATGGATACCGACGCGGCGCGCAGTCTCTGCACGCCCGGTCCGCCGATTTCCTTCAGGAGGATGTGGCGCTTGTGGCGTTCCAGCTCGCGGGGGGTGAGGCTCATCGCGCGGCCCTCAGGGCGGTGGACGTGAGGGAATTGCCTGGCGCCCTCAGAAAGACCCAGGCCGGCGGCGACAGGCCGGGCAGAGAGGCGGCGTCACGCTCGGCGATTCGGCTGCCGGCGAGCCGCTGCACGAAGGGGAGGGCCTTGGAAAAGCGTGTGCCGGGACGTGAGACAATGGCGATCGGTGCCCGCGCGGCAATGGCTTCCCAGTCTTTCCAGTGGTGGAAGCTGGCGGCGCTGTCGGCGCCCATGAGCCAGACGAAGTGTGCGGTGGGCGCGGCGTCCTGAAGCGCGGCGAGGGTGTCGATCGTGTAGGTCAGGCCAAGCTGGTGTTCGATATCCGAGGCGTGCATGGCGGGACCGCGGGTCATGCCCTCCGCGGATGCAAGGCGCTCCGCAAATGATCCGTGTTCGGATTTCAAGGGGTTCCCCCGCGCCACGATCCACCACACCGCGTCGAGGCGCAGGCGTTTCAGCGCGGTTTCGGCGACGTGGAGATGACCCTCATGGGCGGGATTGAAACTGCCTCCGAGCAGGCCGATCCGGAGGCCGGCGGCGGGGCCGGGCAGGCGTGCGCGCGTCAAGGGCGGACCTGACCTGTGCCGCGTACGGCATACTTGTAGGTGGTCAGTTGCTCGGCGCCGACGGGGCCGCGTGCATGGATGCGGCCGGTGGCGATGCCGATTTCCGCGCCGAAGCCGAACTCGCCCCCATCCGCAAACTGGGTGGAGGCATTGTGCAGAACAATGGCGCTGTCGACGCGCGCAAGGAAGGCCTCGGCGGCGGCGGTGTCCTCGGTCACGATGGCGTCCGTGTGACCGGAAGACCAGCGGGCGAGGTGGGCGAGGGCGCCTTCGAGCCCGTCGACGATGGCGATCGACAGGATCGGCGCCAGGTATTCGGTCGACCAGTCTTCCTCTGTGGCCGGAGCAATGTGTGGCAGGACCGCGCGGGCGCGCCCGTCGCCGCGCAGTTCGCAGCCCGCCTCTTCAAGCGCGGATGCAATCGTCTGCAGCAGGGCGGGCGTGACGCCGGTATCGACCAGCAGCGTTTCCGTCGAACCGCAGACACCCGTACGTCGCATCTTGGCATTGACCGCAATCGCGACGGCCTTTTCCGGGTCCGCCGCCGCGTGGATATAGGTGTGGCAAAGGCCCTCAAGGTGTCCGATCACCGGCACGCGCGCATCGGCCTGGACGCGCGCGACGAGGCTGCGGCCACCGCGCGGCACGATCACGTCAATTGCGCCGCCGAGACCGGCGAGCATATGGCCGACGGCATCGC